>NZ_CM009108.1:0-4956 GCF_002836795.1 Shewanella sp. 11B5
TCATCAATCTCAGCTAGATTTGATACCCGATCAACACCTAAAAATGTCCTTTAGGCTTCAAGCTGCATTTGGTTTAAGGCGCGAAGAAGCCATGAAGATACAGCCCGAAAAAGCAGATCATGGCGATCATTTAGTGCTTGATGCTTCTTGGTGTAAAGGCGGTCGAGCTCGCATCATTCCTATTTTGACTGAGGCGCAACGGCAAGTATTGAATGAGGCGAAGGCATTAGCCAAAGATAGATCGCTTATCCCAGCGCAACGAACGTATGTCCAACAGATGAAACGCTATGAAAATACCTGTATTCAAATGAATTTAGGTAAGGGACATGGTTTACGCCATAGCTACGCACACCAACGTTACTTGACGTTAACCGGATTCGATTGCCCTGCGGTTTCGGGCATACGCGTTAGAAGGCTTACTGCTGAGCAGAAAGCGGCCGACAAAGCGGCTAGAGAAATAATCACACGCGAATTAGGGCATGGCCGAACGCAAATCACTGCGGTTTATTTGGGTAGCTGATTTTGGTAACTTCAACGTCCTTAATATCTAAAGTATCGAGATCGTAAGCCTCTTTCACAGCAGGGTCTTTGAAGGCTTTTTCTTTAAGTTGTTGTAAGGGAGTTTTTTTCATTTTGTACCTTCTTAACTAGTGGCTATCGCGATGATATTTTAATATTAAAATATCTTGATACTGTAACTTAATCAATGTAATCTTGATACCGTAACTTAATCAAGGTGGATGAAATGGAAAAGAAACAGCATGGTGGTGCGCGTCCAGGTGCAGGCCGTAAAACAAAATACGAAAACACCGTTGTGGTACGCGTTCCAGAGAAATACAGGGATGCAATTAAAGCCCTTATTACGCATTTAGACGACACGGATTACATTGATAAACACTATGCCGCAGAAGAGTCTGAGCCTGTTTATCTTCGTTCTTTGAAAGACAAGAAACAGCATATTATCTTCAGAACGGAGCCATTAAAAGATGACGTCTGAAGCAGAGCTAATGTCAGAGCTGGAGAGCTTAAAGACCGATATGTCTACACTTCTGGATAAGCCGATGGACTCTCCAGAAGTGAAAGCGTGGGTTAGTCGAATGCTTGCTATAAAATCTGAATTAAATAGAGTGGTACATTAAGATACCTATTGGTTTTTAAGGATTAGAAATGAAACGGAACTGGGATGTTGTAAGAGAAATACTATTTACTCTTGAAGACCTTAAGCCAACAGAAGCTCTTTCATTAAATGGGTTTGATGAGAGTAGGCATTATGATATTTCTTATCATGTAAAAATGCTTGGTGACGCTGGGTTATTAGTCGTAGAGTTTTTTCATGAACTCTCCGAACAGCCAAGTAATTTTTATGCAACCGAATTAACCTGGGCAGGACATGAGTTTTTAGATTCTGTGAGAGAGAAAAACACTTGGGATAAAGTAAAAGCTTTGATCAAAGAAAAAGGTGGGGTTATGACGTTTGATGTCATAAAAACAACTGCAACAACTGTTGCTTCGACACTTATTAAGGCAAGTATTTCATGATTAATCATATCTACTTGGTCGTACAATTATTTTTATCGAGCAAGGTTGTATTTGTAACTTTTTCAAGTTTTTTTGTAAAAAATAGCTGGTTGAAACCACAGTTTGTGTGAATAAAGCTAGCTGAAATAATGTTTTCTACGTATAAACACTTGGTTATTTATTTTCTACAAGGATTGAGGAATGCAAACCCATTCAATTAAAGTTTTATCTATAATTTCTGCTTTTGTTTTATCTGGTTGTGCTGCTTATAAAGCTGTTCCCGCTTACCAAGGTGATTCCATTAATTTTAAAGTTAGTGATGCAAGCACAGCCTATTTTGCTGCTACAAGTTGCGCTATGGATCATATTTCCGTTCCCACTTCAGGCGATTTTTTTAGTTACAATAGTGAAAAAAATCAATCGTATGCGTTAACGTATAACTTTAGTTTAAATTCAGTCAGTCCAATGTTACCAGCGCAGAATGCTAGAGGCACCTTAAAGGTTGTTGTTAAGGATGTTGACGTGAATATGAGTATCAATAACTTGAATCTTTACACTGAAAGAAGCGATTATTCTAGAGGTGGATGGGGTGAAATTATTTTTGCTGGTCAAGTTGAAGAGGCCTCTGTAAAAGTTAAGCAGCTATTGAATGATATGAAGCTATGTATTGAAAATCATAATTAATTAAATTAGTTACGCTTATGGCAGCGCTTAATGTGCTGCTTTTTTTATTTCATTTCTTCGAATAATGTCTGCTATCGTTTTAACTTCTTTTGGCCAGTCAGGGTCATTCTTAGTTGCTCAATTAGCCCGATAAGCTCTTATTGGATTGTAGGCTAAAAACCTTCAAACTTCATTTGTTCGTCAATTCTGTATGTAAATCTTAGCTTGCTTGCTTTTCGCTGTTTTCGTTCAATAATCTCTACGTTCAAATCTTTGATTTCGGTCGTGTCAGTTATTGTTTCTATGCTTAGCTTAATAACACTACGATTAAACTCTTTGAATAGTGGGTACGAATAAGTTCTCTGCTTATTATTAGTAGTATATAGCCCCAACTCATCCTTTAATTCGTCTACTCCAATTTCAAAGTAGCGATCCTTTTTCTCTCCTATTTTTTGTCTGATTAATTGATATAAGTTACTCGCGTTTGTGTCTCTTAGTCGTGCGCTGGATAGTAAAACTTGAGTGGTGTAATTACCCTCGATCATACAAATGTACGGTTCCATCTGGCGGCTAAAACTGATGTCAACAAAACCATCACCCTCTTCATAATCGCAGTATTCAGTAACATTAAGCATTCTAATTCCAGTACCTACAGGTCTAACCCAAGGGCGATCACCTCTTCTAGGTATTGGAGGTAAAAGTTGATCTTTTGGAATACCAATCAATTGCTTTTGCAAATCCAGTGCAGCAGATTTCAGCTGTTCATAAGCAGTATTCATTTCAAGTTTAGCTATCTTTGCATATTCACTTGCGTAGATACGGAAAACTTGCCCTTTTTTTATCAACCTTTTTGAGTCGAGCTGGGCTATAGCCATGAATAAAACACGCCTAGAAGATAATGGCATCTGTGACAATGTTCGATTGATATCTGTCTTATGTCGAACTTTAGTTTTTGACGATATGTTAGCTAAATTCATGGGTGTTTTTCCTGTTTTTTACTCACACACCCATACTAAAGGTGTGTGGGTTAATTTGTCAATAAACACCTTTACGTTGCTGGTTTTTTTTTGAGCGGTAACTCGGTAGACGCACACCTTTAACTCGGTAGACGCACACCTCAACTCGGTAGACGCACACCTTTAACTCGGTAGACGCACACCTTTAACTCGGTAGACGCACACCTCTAATTGTATAAAGCCTTTATAATCAAAGACTTAAAATCCTCCTAAGTCTTTTAAGTCTTAAGCAAGTTAATATAAAGTCTTTAATACAAGTTTGGTCTTCAGTTTGTGGATAAACGTTTTTTGAAAACGGACGAGTGAGAACCCTTCTTGGGGGGCAAGCCCCCCGCCAGCCCTTCCCCTCGCTACGCTCGTTTCCGGCATCCCCCCAAAAGCAACAATGCCTCGCCATTTCCTGCCGTTGGCAGGGGCGAGAGCAAAAGAACGAACCGGAAGGGTTCGCTTTGCCTCCGGCCATTAGCCGGTGTTTGGAATTGGAACTTGGTTTAAAAGCATGTTGCTACGCAACTGTCTGGCAGAAATACGAGGTCAAAATCAAAGCTAAGGGGTCTAAATGAAGATTTGAGGCGTTTTTAGCTAAAAAGCGTGGACTTATGGAGTCTGGACAAAGAAAGGGGCTTAAAACGCTTTTTAGAGCCTCTGAGCACTTACCGATTAGCGAAGTCTATCGGCAAGTGAGAAGTGGCTAATTGTTTACTTTGGCAGTTTTAAATACATGTGGCGGCAGATGAGAAATCCGACAACAAAGATAACGAGAACTGAAATTTGAGAGAAAGACATAGGGCGTCTCCAATGGCTAATTTTGTTCAATATTAGCACAGGCTAGCTTGATAAAAGTAACAGATTCAAGCGGGTTAAATGCGAAAAATGGTAGGGGGTATGTCACTCCACATAGGGGAGTGACATACCCCCGATACTGTTCCTTATGCGGGGAAATAACCATTTTTTCGCATTCTCAACGCATTATTAGCAAGTTGAGGGTTGCGCAGAGATCGAGCTTACGGTAAATTCAAATTTCTCCTATCGCATCTCTCGATGCTTACATATCTAAACTCTCCCAAGTTAATAATCTCCGAACCCAACAGGGTTTTTTAGGGTCTCTAGATAAAACTAGATTTGGTGTAAGCGTTCAACAGAACCGCACCATCTGGGCAATTCGCCTGTAATAACACATCGCTCAATATCATCTGATTTTTTAGATGGGTTCATTCTGCTGTCGGCATTAAGAACGAGCATTAACACTAAACTGAATTCCGAAATGGCCGCTTGCGTATGCAGAAGGTCGCCGTGTTATTAGCCCGCCGAGAACATGATTTTTCCTATAAAAACGCCCTACGGGGCGCTTTCCTTTTTGTATTTCTGAATTTAACTAATTTGATTTTGTAACTTTTTCAAGGTGTTTTATGGCCTCTAATTTTTTATTTGAAGCGAATAAGCTTTTAAGACAGCACAGCGCTAACTCTTTTTCCACCAAATCTGAGCGATTTAAAACGATCAGGTTGGTAGATAGGCAGCTTGTAGAGCTTGGTTTTAAAGGGATTGCTCTAAAAGGTCTTAAGACAAGGCATGTAGAGGCGCTGATAGCTAAATGGCAAGAAGATAGGCTCAGCCCTGGCACCATTAAAAATCGTATGGCACATGTTCGCTGGTTAAGCGGAAAAATTAATAAGGTAGGGTTGGTATCTTCGTCTAACGCTAAGCTTGGAATTGAGAACCGTCAGTATATTACCAACAATAATAAGGGAATAACCCT
>NZ_PJAP01000259.1:0-25846 GCF_002836795.1 Shewanella sp. 11B5
CCAATGTACTCGCCGTAACGAGCAAAATAACTGAGCTTATCAGCCAATGTTTCATGTTGCCTATCCTTTGATTTTATCACCATTATAACGCTCACGAACCAGAGCAGGCATAGCCGTTAACTTATGTTGCACCATTGCGTTAAACACTGCAAATATTGGCGCGATATCAGCCGCTGGATTTAAGGCAATCAACGTGTGGGCAACCGCTTCCAGAGTCGACAAGCTGTCGCTACGTTTCGCTTTACGAATGATATATTGCGACTCATCTTCACATTCTAGATGCAGTGACGGGTAATTAAGTAACCACGGATTGAGCTGCAACATTCGGTATGCTTTACGCCAAGTACCGTCGACTAAAATAATTATCGCAGCCTCACTCGCTCCAGCCTCGGCTACAGTTTGACTGTGCTCATTTGGATAAACCACATAAATCGGCTTCGTTTGCGCAGCTAAATAATGTTGCAGCTCAATAAAGTCCGCGGCAGATTCACCCACGTAAATTTTCATCTGCGGCATCACCAGTTTCAATAACCTCACGGTGTTCTTAGCATGATCCACTTCAGATGGATGCTGCATCACCACCACCTCGGTATTTGACGTCACCGGGTTGAGCGCATGACACACGCAAGCCGACTGTGGGTATTGGCAATGGATACAATAACTTCTGCTCATTTTTTGTCTTATTTTGTTGCAAATCTGTTGTTGCAAATATGTAAAGTTGAGTTCAATATGCTTCGCTCTACACCATAATACCTCAAGGAAGAACCATTACTATGACTAGAACAAAGATGTCTGTGGCATTAATGCTCGCATTGGCCACAATCCCTGCATATGCAGCCCAAGATAATACCTATCACCACGAAGCAGAAATCGGTTTTTTAGACTCATCAGGTGAAGCGGATGGCCTAGTTAACGCCAATTATCGCTATTATTTTAAAGCGGTTGAGCAAGCAGATAAGCCATACGCATTGGCGGGATTCTTTAATCAAGGCTCAACTGTTTCTGCGCGTTATGCCACCACTGACTTCCAAGATTTATATAACATCTCTGGAGAATACGTTTTTGACTCAAAATGGTTTTTGGGGGCTGGAGTCAACCAGTTAAATGCAGATGATGCTGTATTTGACATCACAACATACGAGATTAGTGCTGGATATTTTTTTAGCGAACACTCAAAGTTATCCTTGAACTACGCTACCAACTCAGAATCAGAATCTAACAATGGCGCATATCTAGAATATGAATTTGAATCATATTTTAGCCAAAACATTGATGCTATCACGTTAACTTACGAACATTTTATTCCATTACAATCAACCGCTGGAGTGTTTATAACTGGGGCTGTAGGTTATCAAAACCCACAATATATCAACAACGAAATGCTCACTCAAGTTGATGGCTCAACTCCGACTATAGTGCAAGACTCTAAAATAAACTTTGAAAATGACATTTATACTGTTGCAGTGTTTGCAGATTGGTATATCAATAACGCATGGTCAGTGGGTGCGACTTACTACCGGACAGATGTAAATACTGATTTCAGCAGCAGTAATATTGATGACTCAAATAAAAGTAGCCACAGTAACAACATCACTGAAACGGGTTTAAATACACGTTACTTCTGGCATTTTTCAGATGTATTCTCGGCTAAGTTTTCACTAGAACATTATTTCGATAATGGTGAGTATAATAGTGATTCAGAAACTAATGTTGGCATAGCAATTAACGCCCGTTTCTAATTTTTATCATATTGAGGCAAAAAAAGACCCGCGGAATGTGGTTAGCATTCTGCGGGTTAAAGGTGATATTACTAAAGCTAATTAGTCATGTTGTAACTGTTCTTGATGCAGATGGCTTAAACGGTTCATTGCCATAATGATCAGCAATACTGCACTAAAGCCCCCCATAACAACCGCTATCGCATAAGGTGCTGGTATATCAGTTAGCTGGATCAACGCTGTCAGTATTGATGCCCCACTCATTTGAATGCAACCTAACATCGCCGTCGCGGTACCTGCGCGCTCACCGAAAGCCGACAACGCCATACTGGTTGCAGGGCCAAGTAAAACAGCAAAGCCAACACACAAAATCATCATCGGAGCCATAAACGCTATTGCGGCTGCTAATCCTTCTTGGGGGCCAGCAAAGTACATCGCGGCTTCGATAACAGCAGCAAGCAACATCAACGATAATGCCACGACCACTCCCGGACGGTTACCAATACGCTTAACCAACACTGGAGCAGCAAAACACGCTGCAATATTTACCGCAGCATTAAGGCCAAATAAACCGCTGAAAGTTAATTCTGAAATGCCTAAATGACCAATTAACCATACTGGCGAATAAGACACGTAACATAAAATTGATGCCATCGCGATCATGCAACAACTGGCATAAAACATAAAATGAGGGTCGCCAATAACCGGCTTATAGCGGCTCCAACGGTATAAAGGCCCTGTACTGTCGGTATTTAATGGACGCGTTTCCGGAAAACGGAACCCTACCAAAAACAATACAAAAATGGCATACAAAGCCATAAAAATGAAGGTAGAACGCCAACCAAACTGTAATGCTAATAAGCCACCAAATGTTGGAGCCAGTGCCGGAACCACACAAATTGCACCATTTAGATAACTGTACATCGACACACTTTCTTTGCGGGAATAGCAGTCACGTACCGCACTAAATACCACTATAGAGGTTGAACATGCCGCTAAGCCTTGAAAAACGCGAGCAATCTGCAACCATTCAAACTCAACCGCGTAAGCACCTAATAAACTGCTAATGCCATAAAGTACAATTCCGAATAACGCGACAGGTTTACGGCCAAAACGGTCAGCTAACGGGCCAATTAGAATTTGTCCTACGCCCATTGCAAATAAAAATAACACTAAGGTGGACTGTACTTCACTGTTAGATACACCGTACTCCAACGCCATTGCAGGCATAGACGGCAGATAAATATCAATAGCTAATGGGCTCAAAAGCACCATAAACATTAACAATGGCAATAAGTTACGACGCATAAACTTCTTTCTCTCAAATTTTTAATACACAAAGGTCACCCTTAATAGGGCGCTATAATAAGTCAAATGGAGGTATGAATGAAAATGATATAAAATCCGAAGTGAATTTCCATTTGAGAATATCACATGAATTTAGACAACCTTGCTCGAATCGATCTTAATCTATTAGTCATTCTACAGGTATTACTTGAGGAGCAAAGCGTCACTCGGGCTGCCCATCGCTTGCATGTGAGTCAATCTGCTGTCAGTAAAAGCTTAAATCGGTTGCGAGAAACACTAGACGATCCACTGTTTCAACGCACAGCACACGGCTTAAAACCAACCGCACATGCTGATGCATTAAGACAACAACTGCCGTTAGTATTACAAAACTTGTATAAGCTCACGCAACCGCCAAATTTTCATCCGGCGACGAGTAACCGCCAATTTTCATTCTCGATGGTCGAAAGTGCTTACGAAACCTTAATACCTTATTTTATCGGACCATTATTACAACAGGCACCGTTAATAAAATTAGATTCCTATGTTTGGACCGAAAAATCCATGCAAGACCTACAGCAAGGACAAATAGATTTTGGCATTGCAGGTCGAGATATTCTGCCTCAAACCGATGTCAATATTGACAAAGTACCTGAAGGTATCGAATCGCAAATATTATTTAACGACCATCAAGTTTGCTTAGTGCGTAAAAATCATCCTATTTTACAGGCTGTAAAAGATGGTCGCTGGGATCAAGCTCACTACCTTAACATGTCTCATGTACAGGTAAGATGTGAAGGTAACGATTGGTGGGCACTAGATTACCACTTAGCCAACTTAGGCTTACACCGTAACCTATCGACAACTGTGCCAGATTTTTATGGTGCTGCCAGCGTTTGTGCCCATACCGATTTAATTTTTACCTTGCCCTCTAGTTTTGCTAACCATGCACAAAAATTATATTCGCTGGTGTCCATTCCCTTACCTTTTGAATTTATGCCGATGGCGTATGTTTTCTTATGGCATGAACGAAATAATCAAGAACCTGGGCATCAATGGTTTCGCAATATTATTTTCAGCAGCGTCGATAAAGCCATCGCGAACCAACATATTAGTAAACCCAATAACTGACATTGAACTTTTAGCTTACTCAACACTCAAATAAAACGACTAAATAATAGATAGTCCATCAAACCAACCTGATGGACTATGTCATAGAGTAAACCCTCGGAGATCAGAGGATGTTCAGTTCAATTTACACTCACAAAATAATTCAACGCCTGCAAAAAATGCGACCATTGGCTGCATTAACAACGGTTGTCACTGTCTTGATCGGCGGCTTGCTATTGTTACCGTTAATATTACTGTTTGTGTTTGTAGGTTTCATCGGTATGACACTGTTAAGCCGCCAATACATGCGCCAGCATCATGCTGCATCATCACCTCTTTCAACAGCTAATCCTAAGGATAATATTTATCATCAACATCCAAATATTGAACGAGAAAACTCGAATCAGCAATCTTGTTTAAGTCATGCCAAATCTGCAGAACTATCATAGCTAAAGCAGGGCTACCATAACTAAAGTTGAAAAATAACAGGTTAGTATTGACTCACCTATTGGCCATCAAAACAGCCGTTAAAACATGACCGCGAAAGTAACTAATCACTAAAAGTATTTTATAAACAGTATTCCTACACCTAGTGTCGATTTACTCTTTTGTATTATCCGTGTGATGAATAAACTTCATTCGGGCTCACAAATGCAATGTATTACATACAACTCAAATCCAAACTGATTTAACTCAATAGACTTTCGCTCACAAACTTAACACATTAACTAGGTTTAACGTGACATATTATGTCAAAACGTTGCAAGCTGTACATTAAGTCATCGTTACTGATTTATAGATAACGTTTTTTAGACACCTATTTTCAGACTAAGCGCATTCAGGAGCCATCATGAAATTTAATCAATCATTCCACACTGCCAATTTGAAAAGTCGATTCTCGGCTATGAACCCAATTTTGGCATTACTGATGTTTTTTAGCATCGCATTCACCACGATTGTGCTATTGCCCTTTATATTGTTATTGGGCTTTTTAAGCTTTATTACTTTGCAGCTATTAGGTAAAAAAATATTGCAGAGAAACCAGTCGCAAGCTCAACAAGGTGATATCTACCAAGACAGCGCTGATGTTCAGCGCGAACAAGCAGCGCCTTACGCAGATATGTTTAGCCGACCTAAATCGAATCAAACTCAACACACTGGTCGCACATTTGAGCATCAGGCAGATTAACTACACTATATTTAGACCGGGTTCATTAACCGATGATCGTGCCACAGGTAAAGTCCAAACCCAACGGCCGAGCAGCAAAGAAAAAATGACCATTCACAGAGAAGATGTTGCTCGAGCACTGACTTATGCTGTAGGAACACCACAGCTAGGTGGTAAAGTCTTTGAATTATTTAATGGCAGTAAATCCCTCTCTGAGACCCTAAATTAATCCATTCAGTAGGCATTCACCTAACAACGCCATAAACACTTAAACAACATTACTGTTATTTACATAATAAAGAGTAACATCTCATGTGTGCGGGCTTGTTCAACACTTGGGATAGGTGCTACTTGTAACCCATCAAGCTTATTTCTATTGATGATACAGAACTAGAATCAGAAAAATCACGGCAGACGACTACTTTTGTGAAAGTTTTTTCTGTTTCAATATTATATTTATCTACATCAGAGCTACATCGCTGTAGGAATACTCCCTTTTCATCACGAATTACCACTTCAATCTTATACATTTCAAAATTAGTCATCTGAGTAATCTTGTATTCACCCGCGACGACATAATTAGAACCTTCTAGGCGGCTGACTTTACTAGTTACCTCAAAACTTTCTATTTTTGTAGGATTGTAACTTTGCATTTTCTCATATTCACTTGGATTAACATATTGAGTAATTAAAATGATGATGGTTATTGATAGACCAAAACCTAAACCCCATAAGAATCCATTTTTAAGATTATCCACACGATCTCCTTGTATGCCTAACGTTTTAGTATTTATGCGTTGCGCTGTTTGCATGGCATAAACAGCTTGTTGTACTTGGCCGATACCGAATCTAGATTAATTAGTACACTTTATGCTTTTGGTATTTGCTTTTTTTGATACTGGCTCTGGGTTACAGGGCAGTTTTTGTCAATTGATGTTGAGTAGTAGGTAAGTTTTTCATTGAAATCCCTTTTCATCGTGTTTTCCTTAATTGAAAATGTACAAATTCAACTCTGAACTTGAGGCCGTTGAAGACTCTTTACAACAGAATGCGTGAGCCTGATAGGTCTTCCTCGCACATATCCATGTAGGCTTAACCAAAACCAAATGAATGACCCGTTAGTCGACTTTTACACCGTAGGTTTATGCTTACTTTGAGCAAATATAAGCAGAAAGACACCAAACATTATTGCTATGTCTGCGACATTAAAAATGCCTGTTCGAATCGAGCCTATACCGATATTTAGAAAATCGATAACGGCCCCATTATTAACGACACGGTCGTAGAAATTACTCATACCACCTGAAAACACTAAAGATAATGCAATTAAAGGGACAAGGTGCTGTTTGGCATTAGAAATTAAATAAACCAGTAAAGCCAATAAAAATGTACCGACCAAAACAACAAAAAACCAAAACAGAGCTTGTTCAGATAGATTATTACCTAAGCCTAGAAATGCACCAATATTTTCTGTGTAACCCACTCTAAGATAGTCATTAAGGTAGCTCGTCATTTGAAATTTTGGAAGATGCTCTGCCGCTAATAACTTTGTACCTTGATCACAACCTACGCATGACAGCGTCACTAAAAAAATAACCAATAATCTTTTCCAAACGCCCATATTTACTTTACACCTTTTCTGGCTACTTACGTTTTAGTATTTGTGCATTGAATTGTTTATAAAGCACAAATCTCTTGTTAGATCTAAACGATTGCTAGCTTAGGTTAATTAGTTTGATTTGCTAATAGGAATATAATTGTTGATGTGGACTCTTGGTTACCGAGTAAATTTGCAGTAACTGATACTGAGTTGTCAGTAAGTTTCTTATTAAAATCCATTGTTATTATTGTGCTCCATCACATCGGTCTAACACTAGCGAATACAATGAGCATAATACATTCAACTACATTCTCATATTGCTCTGCGTTGCTACTTAATTCAACAACTAATTGAACGGTTCACTCAATAAAGTCGACCATTTAAGTTATTGGTCAATATGCATCATCGCCTGATATCTTATTGATATAAAATTATTTATGTACAATGAATCATAGATTGATAAATAATTACGCCACTTCAAAGATTACCAGCTAAGCGAATACATGACTGGCAGTAATAGCGATAAACTCAGCCAAACGATAATCGTTAGTGGAACGCCCACTCGGACAAAATCGGTAAATTTATAGCCGCCCGCATGCATTACCAGCAGGTTAGTCTTATAAGCCATAGGGGTGGCATAACTCATATTTGCACCAAATAGCACCGCAATAACAAAAGGTTCAGGGTTAACCTGCAGTTGCTGCGCAATGCTGATAGCAATAGGTGTGCCTATGACTGCCGCAGCATTATTGGACACAATATTGGTCATAATGGCCATTAGCAACATCAGTCCAGATACAATAACCGCCGGAGAAGCCCCTGCGGTTAACGCGACAAAGACTTGTGCTAAATACTCTGCACCACCGGTTTTTAATAATGCCGATCCCATAGCCAAACTCGCCGCCACAATCAAAATGACCTGAGTACTTAGCGCCATAGAAGCATGACGCCAGGTTAGGCAGCGTGTGACCAGCATAAGCAGCACACCACCTACGGCGCTTATCGCAATGGGAACATCCCCAAATGCAGACACAAGAATAATTGCCGCCATAATCAGTAAAGCCGTTACCGCTTTATCCGTGTACGGAAGATCTGCGGTGGCATCGAGCACTAATAGCTCACCAGCACGTTTGATTTCGCCAATGGTATCTTGATCTCCCTGCACTAAAAGAACATCACCAATGCGCAAACGGGCCTGTGCTATTTTTTCACGCAGCGTCTCTACTGAGTTTCCCTCTCGATGTATTGCCAGCACCATTAATTGATAACGATCATAAAAGTTAAGTTGCCTCAAGGTCATACCAAGCAAAGGTGAACCTTGCATGACGACTATTTCGGCAATCTGCTGTCCCTCACCGGATAATGGATGCTCTTCATCAACAGGCGTATCTCCGACATAGAGCATGGCATCCAGAGCACTTTCAAGTTCCTTCAAATTTTCCGGAGTGTCATTCACCATTAACCGATCCCCAGCCTGAATTTGCGCATCGGGCAACGGTACAACATAGGTTCCAGTGCCCCGCATAATGCGTGATACTTCCAGCAAACCTGAGCTCTTTTCAATCAGTTCGGTTAATGTCTTACCGACTGCAAAACCGTCTTCCAATATAACCAGTTGGGCAGTAAATATTCTTGGGGAGGTATCGCTGAGTATGGCCTTACGAGCAGGCAGTAAGCGTGGCGCAATCAACCATAAATAAACAATAGCAATAGCGGCAACGATTGCTGCCGGTACAAAAAAATCAAACATCTGCAGTCTTCTTAAGCCCATATCTGCAGCAACTGAAACAACTAACAAATTAGTCGAGGTGCCAATACTGGTACTCATTCCTCCAACCAGAGTGGCAAATCCCATTGGCATTAACATCCCCGAAGCTGGCTCTCCGGTTCGCAGCGATACACTGATTAGAATAGGAAGCAGCAGTACGACTATCGGTACATTATTAACAAATGCACTCAGAAAAGCGCCAACCAGCAAGGTCAGCAACATACTCAATGCTGGGCTAACAAGCCATAAGCGCGCCAGAATTCGCCCAAGAGGTACTAGCGCTCCGGTGCGCACTAAACCATTTCCGGCAATCATTAAGGCACACACAGCCACCAGCGCTTCATGGCCAAAACCACTGAAAAACTGCAACGCCTCAAGATGTTGCCCCTGCGAATTGACGTAAGGAAAAACTGTAAAACCGATGCTCAACATTGCCAGAATAAACAGACTCGAGGTCTCAATGGCAATAGATTCTCTGGTAAATAGAAACAGGGCAAGCAACACAAGCAATAACACAGCCAGTGCATGCGCATCAGGAAGCGGTGGCAAAGTCGTTATATTAATTGCTGTCACCTGTCGTTAACCTTTTCTATTGGTATGAGCATGGTAAGGCTAGGCTTGCTGTGAAGTTTTTCCACAAAGCGCTTCAAAGCAGGTTGAGATATGTTGAATATATATCAGTTAAATATTAGGCATTGTTTCTAACTAAAGCGAATTGAAGAGACGCGCTACACACTTATCTAGCGTGAGTCATCACTGAGTAACAACCCCAGCTTAAACACAACCATAACAAAGCAAATGTCATTTACGTGAGTAAGCACTTTGCCTGCTGCAAGGTAGCTAATTCATTTTCCGTTGGATTAAGCGCAATAACACTGTCAATTTGCATCTGTAACGACTGCCAAAGCGGCTCGATGACTTGGCGCTGAACCTCGTTGGCATGTAAATTAGCTTGTTGTAATAAATACGCTGCTTGCACTACATCGATGCGGCCTAGAATGCCGTCGGCTAAGGCGACACTCAGTTCGATCATCGCGGTGACATTACGGCCGTATTTAATCACTTCATGTAAATAGTGTTCCGCAATATTGAGTTGCTGTTGGCTGGCGCCATCGTCGTGCAAAATATCACTGCCGCAGCGTAACATCGCATCTAATTGGCCTTGTTCGGCGGCTTCTAGCATCCATTGCTGGCTAGTTGCGACATCAACCTGGCAGCCCTCACCTTGTTCAAGCATCAGCGCCAAATGATATTGTGCATGCGGGTAACCGGTTTTCGCGGCTTTATTTACCCATAAGTAAGCTTGTTCGAATTGCTGGTTTTGATAAAACAGCACCCCAAGATTTGACATCGCTTCAGCATCTTCCGCATTAGCGGCCAATGTCAGCAATGATTCGGCTTGATGAATATCCACTTCAAATTGATCACTGCCAACTAGATAAAAGAAACCTAATAAGGCCTGCGCATTAACAATACCTTGTGCTGCAGCTTGCGCAATAAACGCCTCGCCCGCCGCAGGATTCGCCGCACCACTATAGCCGTGCAGTAAGCTCACGCCATGTTCAAATAATGCCGCTTGATGATGAACTGATGCAATATGAAACCAATGTGCTGCTTGGGCAAATACATCCGCTGACGTTTGTTCAACCGTGGTTGATAGTAGACTTGAAGTGTTTGATTTTGCTGGCGTTGAACTTGACGATATTGGACTTGAAGTTGTTAAGTCGGAAGTTGCTAAGTTAGAAGTTGCTACGCGTGAATAATCAGTCGTTTGCGCCATCGCGCGCTCTTGCTCTTGTAACATTAATCCTTTGGCTTTAAGTGACATCCCCACTAAATATTGTGCTTCGGGATCATTTTTCATCACTGCGCGATAACATAAGTCGCGGCCAGCATATGAATCAAATGCTTCAAATTGATAATGCGGAGCAACACCTGGATGCAGAGAGGGATATAGCTTTTCAATTATCTGCAGAATTTGATGGATCGACTTTTCCGCGATGTTAACAAGCTGAGTTTGAGTTAAATGATATTTTTCAGGATGTGCGCCGCGATTACCATCACTGCGTAATCGGTGTAACGCCCGCACTGCGGCAACATCAATAACACGTCGCTGATTCAGCTGCTCAATACGATCATATAAGTTTGCTGAGGTAAACGTTACTCCATGCTGCACCGCTAATTGAGCGGCGAGTTTATGGGTAAAGCTTCGAATGTAGACTAACGCTTGGGTAGGAATATCGCGTACATAACTTTTAGCTAAACGATAATCGTCGCTTAACTCAGTAGAGAAACCATTAATAAACTCAATATCATTTAACAATGGTTTCTCCTTTTAGCGAGTTGATTGAATATTTATCCCTCTGCTTTATCAGCATCCGGTGTTTTACGATTAACCATATACAATCTAAATAACGCAATATTAACAAATAAACCTAAGAACGAAAATGTAGCTTCTACTACCAGTTGTAGTGGAAAACCAACTTGCATCGCGACTTGTGAAAACATGCCAGCTAAAAGAGACAATGGCACGTACAGCAATAATACCGCAATGGTTTTAATTGTTATTGGGCCACTGAATTTAAAGCTACTCTTAATCGCTTCTAAAGGTGTTAAACGTTCAACCACCACCATAAAGTTCACATAGGCTAGGCGAGAAAACAAGTACAAGCTCACGATTAAGCCTATCAACCATAGTGGGCCAAACGCAGCAAAGATCATCACTGGCGCTAAAATAGCTAAACCAGAAAATACTCCAGCCAGTAATAATGGCGGTACAAATGGTAAACTAGCCTTTAATATTTGTGCTGGCGCAAGATCGTGACCTTGGGAGCGCAGCTCTAAATATAAGGTTAATGCGGCAATTAAAAATGAAAAAACCAACAATAGCACCATCATTGCTGCAGCATGAACAGCACCGAATTGAGGGTTTTCAGCATCAGCCTGCAACATTTCATTACCTAGCCAAAGTTGAATAGCGACTTGGATTAACAGTAATGGCAGAGTCAGTACGGCAAGCTGACGGATGTGGTTTCGAAAAAAGTTAAATGCTTCAGTCAAAATTGCAAACAATGACATGTGGGTTCCAGTAATCTATTAACAACAAATATTGCGCTTAGGATACCCAAAAAAAATGCATTTTGCACAAGTCTAATGAGCAAAAATCGCGATCATCTGTCGCATTTATGTAAATCAGGGTAAAATGATGCCTAAGTTTAGACATTGAGCCACATTAAAGGACACTCATTATGAAATTAGCATCCGCATTACCGGTACTGTTTACCGTCTTCGCATTCTCAGCACCAGCATCTGCGGGCTGGTTAGACAACGTGGCTGAAATAACTAAAAAACCAGCAACAGAACAAGCCAAAACCATTGCACTGTCTGAAACAACAGAGCAATCAAGTGCTTTAGTGGGTGACGTTATGTCTCAACTTGGCTTGTCTCAAACCCAAGCAGAAGGCGGGTTAGGCTCACTACTTAGCTTGGCTCAAACCAATTTAGGTGAAAATGATTTTAGCCAATTAAGCGACAGCATCCCTAATGCAGACGGTCTACTGGCTGCAGTTCCTGCTTTATCATCAGGCAATGGCATGTCAGGATTATTGTCACAAGCAGGTGATTTAGGCTCTGCGTTACAAGGTAGCGCAATGGTATATGATGCTTTTGAAAAGCTTGGTATCTCAAAAGAATATATTACTCCGATGGTTGATATCGCTAAAAACTATCTCCAACAGAGTGGTGGTGACGGTACAGTTGATTTATTAATGAAAGGCTTAGGTTCAGTCTTATAATCATTATTAAGACGGCTTAAAGCTACCCTAACACCCGCGTTAACATTATTTAATCCCAAGCCATTCGCTTGGGATTAGCATTTTTGCTAGCATAAAAATGAATAGTAACATTGGACAGAATAATTATGATCGCCAAACTAAAGCAATTTCTCCAATCGCATACTCAAGAAAGTAGCCCAGAAGAGAAACAGAAAAACCTCAACCTGGCCGCGGCAACCCTATTGCAAGAGGTTGTGTACGCCGACGAAAATTTGGCTGCTGCTGAAGCTGCTTTACTGCCTGAAATGCTCATAAACACGTTAGGCATTAACTCAGAAGAAGCGATAACCCTTATAGAAGAGGCAAAACAAAGCCGTAAAAATGCCACATCTCTATTTGAGTTTACCGCCGAAATCAATGCTCAATTTAGCATTGATGATAAACAAAAATTACTGCTGTCAATGTGGCAACTAGCGTATTCCGATGGTGAATTGTCGCAATATGAAGACCAAATTATCCGTCGCACAGCTGATTTACTCCACTTAAAGCACAGTGAGCTGATTCAAATGCGCAATATCGCCATGGAAACGCGCTAACTGATAGCCAATTAATGTTGGCTATCAGTCATCAAATATTTACGGGTAAGATGAGCTTTTTGCCACCACATAAAAGGGGCGACAACCAACACCAATACGATGGCGTAAATCATATTACTGCCAAGTGCGATACCTAAACCAACACAAAATAAACAACCTGCAATCACCAACGGTAAGTATCGTTTACTGAGTAATTTAGCCGCCGACAACATCGCCAATAGGTAAATAATCACAAACACGCCATTACTCCAAGCGATTAAGTCTTCTAATTCTTGGGTGCTGTAAAAGGTCACAATAATCACCACCGCCATGGCGCCTAAAATGGCAAACAAGGCTCTAAAAGGTACTCCGTGAGGATTTAGCTTATCAAAATAGCGCGGTAAAATGCCTTCTTTACTGAAACTCCACAATAAACGCGCAGCACTAGCGGCATACACATTCACGGTTGCTAACCCACTGGCAATGCCCAATACTCCGATGATATACGCGCCATAGCCGCCCAAAAAAGTATTCGATAATAAATAATCAAATGCCGATATCATCGCTAAGCCGTCACCCTCGGTTGGTACCATTAGCAATAAAAAAGTACAGGCTAAATAAATAACGCCCACTAATACGGTGCCCATCATCATTGCAGGCAGCAAATCTTTATCGGGTTGGCGGAAATCACTGGCAAGATGTGTCATGGCTTCAATGCCTAGAAAACTCCAAAAACCAATACCCATTGCTAGCATCACGCCACTAAACTGCGGATGACTACTATGCGCAAAGGTTTCTAGCTGATCGACGTTTAATCCGCTGGCACCAAATAATATTGCTACTACCGATACAATCAATAAGGTTAATGCAAACTGTAATTTTGCCGACACCTGAATACCTTTAATATTCAGCAGCAATAACACAGCCACAATTAATAACTCTGCGACTAATTGACCTAGCCCAGAAATTGATATCAATGCTTCTAAAAATTGAAAGGTCATTAAAATTGCAGCAGGCGCGCCGATGGGGATCACTAATAAAAAGATCAGCCCGATAGTTCGACCCGCTGTAGCACCAAATGCTTTTTCTATAAAATAAGCAGGCCCAGCAGCATGTGGGAATCGACTCGCTAACAAACCAAATACTAATGCGACCGGGATAATTGCTACCGTTAATAATAACCATGCTAATAGTGAACCAGAGCCCGCTACCTCAATGGTCATTTGCGGTAAAATAAATACCCCTGTGCCTAGCAATGTGGTGGCCATTAAGCCAGCACCTTGCCAGCGTCCTATTGTTGCGGTCATTTGATTCATTATCTTATTCTTGCTGTGATATATTGCGATATTATAAGGCCAAACAGTAAAACATTCTGCGGGTTAGTGAGCTCAAGTTGCCTTACTAAACCGACAATATGACGGATTAAAGGCAACTTTCCGTCATAATGACAGAACGTAGCTGTGACACACAATTATCGGGATATAAATCATTGGATAAATTTGATAAAGCAATTATAAACGAATTACGCCACAATGCTCGACAGAGTATTTCGTTTATTGCTGAGCAAGTGAGTTTGTCGCGTAGTGCTGTAACCGAACGAATTAAGAAATTAGAACAAACGGGTGTTATCCGTGGTTATCAGGTTTTACTGAGTGAGTCGCAAAAACAAGGTGTGTCGGCATACTTTGAAATTCAACATCGTTGCGCCCGCTGCGCCGAAGTCATCCATATTTTCACCACCATACCGGAAGTGATAACTTGCCAAGGCATTACTGGCGACATGGATTTATTGGTTTATGTGCATGCAAATTCAATGCAACGATTGCATGAGATCCGTGAATTTATTGATGCTCAAGCTGACATCGTCAAAATTAAAACTCATGTGGTCATGAGCGAATGGATTAACAATCAAGCCTAAAAAAGCTCTGTATAGACAGAGCTTAATGGTTAAGAGTGTTAACTGTAACTAGGCTAATTGCTTACCTATTTCTAGCCCTTTACCTCTTAACTCAAGGAGCTTCTCGCCTAGCCCAGCCATATCCATTTTGATCATACCCGCTTTGTTATTAGTGATGGCTGCCAACCAAGCGGTAAAAGATTCATCATCTCGTTGATCATTCCAATGTGCGAATACCTCGTGCGACAAATAGATAACGGCAGCCAACTTAGAAGCTGGCTTAGCATTAAGCGGTTCACGTTGATATTCGATCCCTTGTACTAGAGCTGGAGTAAATTTCCATGTTTTAGCAAGTAAGGCACCAACAGAGGGTGAGTCAAAACCTAATAAGCTCGTTTCAAGCTTTTGCTTATCAGCCCCTTCAGCGACAGCAGCTCTAATTTGTGCTGAAATCGAAGGCTCAACAAAAGCGATTAGCAAATCACCAATATTGTGTAAAATTGCGCATGTAAAAGCTTCATCTGGTGCGACGCCACAACGTTTGGCTACTTCTTGCGCATACAGGGCGACTTCAAAAGTTTCACCCCAGAATTCGGCTAAATCGATACCTTCTACATCAGGAATAGCACCAATAACCGCAGAAGCAATCACCAACGTTCGCAACGTTTGCATACCTAAACGAATCACAGCTTCGTCAATCGAACCTACTTCACGACTGCGACCAAAATGAGCTGAATTAGCTAATCTCAATACTCTAGCGCTGATAAGGGGATCTTGGGCCACTTTGGCAGAAATGCTCTTAACGGTGGTATTTTCATTATTAACCGCATCTAACAATTCACTAACGGCTTTGGGTAAACGAGGTAACTCATCAACTCTTTTTAATAATGCAGCAGATTCCATATTCCGAAGGTCCTTGTTATTGTTTTTAATACTATAAATAAATCATATTAACAACATTAGCACAACATAAATAAAACAAGAGAGAATAAGGCTGATATTTGATTGTAACCTTAACAGCTTATTTCGCAGGTTTCGGATAAAAATCTGCGCTAAATCTTAGATATAACGCTAACTTGGCGTTACACTAATATTCGTTTATTTATTTGTAATATGAGCCAATATGCAACAACAGACCAGCGCCGATATGAATTTGTTATGGGGTCAATTGATCTTGGAAGAGCTTGCACGCTTAGGGGTTAAGCATGTGTGTATGGCACCAGGTTCTCGCTCAACTCCGCTAACATTGGCCGCTGCTAGTCAAACCCAGCTCACTCGTCATATTCATTTTGACGAGCGTGGTTTAGGGTTTATGGCCCTTGGACTGGCAAAAGCCAGCAATGCGCCAGTCGCCATCATTACCACTTCAGGCACCGCCGTGGCCAATCTTTATCCGGCCATTGTTGAGGCGTGGCTAACCCATGTGCCACTGATTATTCTATCTGGTGACAGACCACCAGAGCTGATTGATTGTGGCGCGAATCAAGCGATTATTCAGCCCGCTATTTTTGCTCAATATGCTAAGCAAGTTAATTTACCAACGCCTGATCTTGGTTATCCGGCTAATGCATTATTGAGTACTATCGATCATGCTTTAGCTAATCAACATCAGCCGGTACACATAAACTGCATGTACCGTGAGCCGTTATACCCTACAGAATTGGTGACATTAGCCCATGTAAAGAAAACGGCCAGTGTGACAACATCAACCTATCTTGCGCCATTAAACCAATGGTTTGAAAACACTAAACCACTGACACGCTATGCTAGCCTAACGAGTGCTGAGTTACCGACTACAGACACCTTAATGCGCTTTGTTCATGGTAAAGGTGTGATAGTGGTTGGCACCTTAGCTCCTGAAGATAATCCACAGCAAATCGTCGCGTTAGCGCAAAAACTTGGCTGGCCAGTATTGGTTGATGCACAATCACAGTTGCGTCAGCATCCAAGTGTAATCGGCCACGTTGACCAGTTATTATTAAACCCGAAAGCCAACAAACAACTCGAACAAGCTGAGCGGATATTAGTCTTTGGTGGTCGTTTCATTTCCAAACGATTACTTCAATATATTGCCCAACAATCCTGGCATAGCTACTGGCATGTCGTTAAACACGGGGATCGTTTAGACCCAACCCATCAGTCTAAAGAGTTTTATCAAGCAAGTGTTCAAGCGGTATGCCAATTACCTTGGCCGCGATCATCACAAGCCAACTGGGCATTACAGTTATTACCGTTAAATGAGTCATTAGAGTCGCTGTTTAAGCAACAAATCGACAATACAACCTTTGGTGAAGCCCAAGTTGTGCGCGCCATAGCATTGGCTCAATCAGATCAACATATACTGTTTATCGGTAATAGTTTACCTATTAGACTCTACGATATGTATGCGCCAATTGCGACCAACACACCGGCAATTTATACCAACCGAGGGGCATCGGGCATCGATGGATTAATTGCCACCGCTTGTGGCGTAGCCGCAGATAAAAATGCACCTACAACCCTAGTGATGGGCGACCTATCCTGTTTGCATGATTTCAATTCTCTGGCACTGTTAAAACAAATGACTCAACCATTTGTGCTGGTTATTATTAACAATGATGGCGGTAATATTTTTAATTTGTTGCCTGTACCCAATGAAAGCCTACGCAATGACTTTTATCGATTAAGCCACGGTTTAGAGTTTGGCTATGGCGCCGCCATGTTTGGTTTGGCCTATCGGCAAGCAGATGATATTGAGTCGTTTAATCAGGCCTATCAAGAAGCCTTTGAGTTTAATTGTGCCTCTGTGATTGAAGTTAATGTCAGCCCGACTCAAGCCAGCGATCAAATAACACAAATCAGTCAATGGGTGAAACAACACTAATGGTAATGATCCGTCGTTTTGGCCAACCACAATTACCTGCATTATTAATGCTACATGGTTTTTTGGGCAGCAAAGACGACTGGTCTATTTTAATGCCACGATTAAGTCAATATTTCCATTGTATTTGCATTGATTTACCGGGGCATGGCGCTAACGAAGACACCTTAGATTCACCAGGGTTACGCCAAGCAGCAGAGCTTATTGTCAGTAAAGTGCATAGCATGGGCTATATGCAGTTTCATTTACTGGGTTACTCATTAGGCGGGCGAATAGCGCTGCATATTGCAGATGGTTATGCTGATTCACTCTTAAGCTTAACCCTCGAATCCGCTCACCCTGGCTTGCAAGATGCTCAGCAACAAGCCGCGCGAGCCAAAAGCGATAATATCTGGGCGAAAAAACTACAGCATTTACCCATCGCAGACTTTCTCGCTCTTTGGTATCAACAAGCAGTTTTTAACGACTTGAGCGAAGCTCAAAAGCAGCAACTCATTGCCATACGCCGTAGCAATGATCCACATCGCCTAGCCAATTGTTACATAACAACGTCTCTTAGTTTGCAGCAAGACTGCCGCGCCGTACTTGAGCCGCTAAAGTGTTCATGTCATTTTATGTATGGGGTTGATGACAAAAAATTTGCTCAAGTGGCTATCGATTGGCAGGCGACACTGGCAGAGTCTGGTTTAGGCACTTTGCAGTTACATCCTTTGCACGCCGCAGGACATAATATTCACAGCCTGCATCCTCAATTGTTTACCGACACCTTACTGGCGTTATTGTGCCTAGATCCGCTAACGGATCCAAAGGAGTAACAATGTCATCAGATAACTTAACGATAATCAGCTGTACGCTGTATCAATATCAAATTGAACTCAACCCTAGTTTACCTGTAGGCATACAACGAATTGATTTTCGTAAAGGGTTAGTGCTTACTCTCCAGCTTAATAATCGGCAAATGGCTTGGGTTGAAATAGCGCCATTATCAGGCCTCGATATTGATAGCCAACCAATAACGGGGTTTAGCCAAGAGTCGCTTGATGAGGTGATATCACAACTGTTGTCAATATTACCGAGTTTGATCGATCAACCCTTAGCGATTCTAGCCAATATTGCCGAGCATATATCGCAGCCATCATTGGCATTCTCATTGAGCTTATTGGATGCAAAACTAAGCCATCGATTGCCTGTTCGCATCGAAAATCCACAGACTCAGTTAGCTGTGGTGCCATTACTTTATGATGGAATGTCAGCACACGTTATTACTCAAAAGTTACAGACACTGACCAGCATCAACAGCGTAAAAATTAAAGTCGCTCAAACCAGTATGGCGAGCGAAATTCAATTTATTTATCAAGTGCTGGCAATAGCACCGCATGTAACATTACGCTTAGATGCTAATCGTGGTTTTAGCCTTGAACAGGCTATCGACTTTTTAGCGTGTTTACCAAAACACAAAATTGAATACATTGAAGAGCCATGCATTCACCCAAGTGACAATGCCCAAATATACCGGCAATTGGGAATAAAATATGCCTTAGATGAGTCATTGAATTCATCTCAATTTGATCTCGATTTAGCATTGCAACAACCCGGTTTAGGCGCATTAATTATCAAACCCATGTTATTGGGTTCTCTGGAAAAATTGCAAAATATGATTAGCCAAGCTCATCTTGCTGGTGTGCGTTGTATTTTAAGTTCAAGCTTAGAAGCTGACCTCGGTATCAGCGGCTTACGCATAGTGAGCCAGGCACTCACGCCAGATGAATCACCAGGCTTAGATACTTTGAGCGCTTTTAGCAAACCCGTGTTGTTAGCAACCTCTGAGTTTTCTCCGCGGCTAAATCATCAAGTGTTGCAATTACTGACTCACATCGGCCAGCCACAAGACTCTGGCGAGGCAGGTATATAATGATGTCACCTTTACATCAAGCAGCATTAAATCATCCAGATGCTATTGCTATTGAAGGTCGCCATGAAGCCATCGATCCAAGCATCACTACTTGTAATAAGACTTGCAACAATACATGCACCACGACTCGCGTCAGTTATATTCAGTTAAGTGGTTTAGTTCACTGTGTAGTGCAACAATTACAATCTCAAGGTGTTAAGCATGGCGATATTGTGGCTTGTGTGTCACACAATAATATTGACATGATTTGCCTATATTGGGCATGCATTGATGCGGGATGGATATTTTTACCTTTGTCACCTCGATTGGCTGATGTGCAGATTAATCAGCTTATCAAACGCTTTGAGCTCCAATGGTTATGGACCGATAACGTCAGCAGAAGAACCGCAATTGAGATTGCCTACTGGCTCGATATTGAACTGCCTCAAAAAGTAGATCAACTAACCAACCAAGTTGTCGAGGTATCACCGCATCAAGCTTCCAATATTACTCTCACATCTGGTTCAAGTGGAACACCCAAAGCTGCGGTACATTGCTTAACTAACCATTTGAGCAGCGCTAAAGGGGCTGCAACGTTTATTGCTTTAGCGCCGTCTGACGCTTGGCTATTATCGTTACCACTGTTTCATATTGGTGGGTTGGCCATTATCCATCGTTGCACTTTAGCTGGAGCCTGTATTGTATTGCGAGATCCCGCATTGACACTGGCCGAACAACTTGCAAGTAGCCATATCACCCATGTGTCATTAGTGCCAACCCAAGCGATACAGATACTCCGGCAACATCCCGCAGCGTTTACCAATATAAGTGCATTACTGTTGGGCGGTGGCATTATAGAGCCCGCACTTATTGATGCACTACAACATCTACATATTAACGCTTACACCAGCTATGGTATGACAGAGATGAGCTCGCAAATTACCACCGCTAAAGCCAATTTATTAGGCCATCATGGTTGTTCTTTGCCTTCAAGACAACTGAGGTTGAAAGACGGGGTGATTTGGGTAAAAGGTGAGTGTTTATTTTTAGGCTATTTAACCGACCAGGGGTTAAGCTTACCATTAGATGATCAAGGCTGGTTTTGTACCCACGACAAAGGACAACTAGATCTAGAGGGGCAACTGAGTATTTTAGGTCGTATGGATAACATGTTTATTTGTGGCGGTGAGAACATTCATCCAGAACAACTTGAAGCGGTGTTATTAACCCATCCTAATGTCGCACAAGCAATTGTATTTGCCATAGACGATATAATTTTCGGTCACTTACCTGCTGCCATTATTGATTATTGTGTCGCAGATAATAATACTAATGCAATTGGACTCGAAACCGTTAATGCCAAAGCTGCTGATTTAAATGGTGTTAATATCGATAACATCAACTTGCAGCTGAGTCAGTTAGTTGAATCAACTTTGGCGCGTTTCAAGCGACCAAGACAATTTTTTGGTTGGCCAAAAGACATCGTCTCCAGTGGCTTAAAAGTGCCAAGAAAAAGCATCATCAACGCAATTCAAACCCAGATAGACGCCGCAAAAACAGCCTCATAATGACTGTGCTCAATAACGATTAACCTATGAATTACTTCGGTTCATTTGATTATGCTAAATTCGCTTATTCGAAATTGGCCTACACGAAATTGGCTAGCTCTAAAGTGAATGGATCTACATTGGATTTCGCTAAGTTCAAAATCAATTAATGCTGATAAAGCTTCGCTGCCAAATCATCAAATTTAGGCCATAAAAAAACCTGCCGTAGCAGGTTTTAATCTATCAGAATCGAATGCGCTGGAGTGTTACTCCATACAAGATTTAAGCTTGTTCATGGCATTCTTTTCTAGCTGTCTGATTCGCTCAGCAGAGACTTCATAAGTCGATGCAAGTTCCTGCAAAGTCACTTTAGTATCATCTAACCAACGCGCACGTAATATATGCTGACTACGTTCGTCTAAGGTTTTAATTGCCGATAATAAGCGTGTTTGAGAGTCTGCTTCCCAATTGGCGTGTTCAACCTGATCTGCCACATCTGAAGAATGATCTTCTAAATATAATGCAGGGGCAAAATCATGATGGTCGTCATCGCTGTCATTGGTTAAGTCGAAGGCCGGATCTTGAGCTGCCATTCGTGATTCCATTTCGGTCACGTCTGCTTTCGATACACCTAAATTCTCTGCAACCATTGTCACTTCAGCGTCACTAAACCAACCTAAACGCTTTTTAGACTTACGAATATTAAAGAATAATTTACGCTGTGCTTTAGTGGTCGCTACTTTCACGATACGCCAGTTTTTCAACACGTATTCATGAATTTCAGCTTTAATCCAATGCACCGCAAAAGACACAAGGCGAACACCAACATCTGGGTCGAAGCGTTTAACCGCTTTCATCAAACCAATGTTACCTTCTTGAATTAGATCTGCCTGTGGTAAGCCGTATCCTGAATAACCTTTTGCAACATGCACAACAAAACGAAGATGCGACATAATTAATTGTTTTGCCGCTTGTAGGTCGCCATTTTCTTGTAAACGCTTGGCGATGTCGTACTCTGTATCCGCGTCCAACATATTGATGCTGGTCACAGACTGGATGTACGCTTCTAGGCTACTAGCATTGTGTGGAACCGCCAGCGCCATTGATTGCGTTTGATAAGTCATTCGCTCTCCTACTACATTCAAAAATATATTTCAGCTAACTTCAGTACGATGAACAAGCTCTCTTGGTTCACTACACAACAGAGCTCACTCGATTTAGCCGATAAACTATCAACTATATGACATCATATGTCAAATAAGGTTCTACTAGATGAACATTTTTACCGCAAGGTCACTACAATGCAAGTGAACAAACGTTCATTATTGTGGCTCAACTTTAATTATACGCCTGCTATTATGACGGTTCAATGCTACGTAAGTGTTGTCGTACAGATAAATATGAGCCCAACCAGCCTAAAAATGATGCCAATAACACCAGTTTAATCAATTCTGAAAATGATAATGACTGAATCGTTAATTCACTGCCGTATAACCCCAGCAACTCAGCTAAGGCGCCATCGAGATACCACACTAACACATTAATAATGAGCCAAGCCAAAATGCCACCGATGACCCCATACCAAATTCCAGTGTATAAAAACGGACGTTGAATAAAGGCTTCAGTCGCACCCACTAGCTTCATCACTTCAATTTCGGTTCGACGATTCATAATCGCAAGCCGAATCGTATTGCCTATTACTAATACCACCGCAAGAACCAGTAAGGCAGCAATTGCCAACACGGTTTTTTCAAGTAATTTAAGCAAAGCTTGCAGACGTTCTAACCATTCAATATCTAAACGACCAAAGTTAACTTCAGATTCACGTTCTAATTTTACCAGTAACTCACGCGCCCCAGAGGGACTAGAATATTTAAGCGAAGGCGTTACCGTAACCACTGCGGGTAATGGGTTTTCATCTAAATATGACAATGCCTCACCAAAACCAGATAAGCGTTGAAACTCTTCTAATGCTTGATCGCGACTGATATAGGTCACCGATTCAACTTCGCGGAAAGCTTTAATACGCGACAACAAACTTTGAATAGATTGTTCACTGCGGCCTTTGTTAATAAATAACGAAATTTCAGCGGCACTGTTCCAAGATTGGGTGATGTTTTCAGCATTTTTAACCAGAACCTGCAATGCTGCGGGTAAGCTTAAACTCACGCCCAATACAGCCATGGTCATAATGGATGAAACAGGGCTGCGCCATAGTTCGCCCATACTCGACATGCCTTGTTGCACATGGCGAATAAAAAACATCACAATGCGACCGCTTAAAGGTAATTTACTCTGAGTAATATTCACTTTTTTACTCATCGTATTGTCTCCCCACCAGCAGTAGAACTTTCTCCACCGAGCATACGTCCTTCACGCAGAGTAAAAGTGCGATATTTCATGCGCGCAATAAGGCCTAAATCATGGGTGGCAATTAGCACGCTAGTACCCGAGTCATTAAAGGCTTCGAATAAGCGTAAAATATCCATCGATAATTTAGGGTCTAAGTTACCCGTAGGTTCATCGGCCAACAACAGTGGTGGCTTGTTAACAATAGCGCGGGCAATGCCGACTCGTTGTTGTTCACCACCCGACAGCATTATCGGCAAATGCCGTTCTTTGCCATATAAACCCACCATGTCGAGTGCGCCAGCAACACGCTTACGAATTTCGCCATGGGTGAAACCTTCGATCACTAACGGCAAGGCAATATTGTCAAATACGGTTTTATCCATCAACAAGTGATGATTTTGGAAGATCACACCAATATTACGACGTAAATAGGGCACATGTTTTGGCCCTACATTGGCAATGTTATGCCCATTAATAGATACCTTACCTGCCGTAGCACGTTCAATAACCGTAATGAGTTTGAGCAAGGTACTTTTACCCGCACCAGAATGGCCGGTTAAAAAAGCCATCTCACCTTGTCGGAGGTGAAAATTGACATCCATAAGGGCCTTTTGGCCTCCAGCATAGATTTTACTGACCTGCTCAAATTGGATCATAAATTATTGGTCCGTTTTATCCTGGCTAAATAATGCTTCAATAAAATCATTGGAGTTAAAAGTACGCAAATCATCAATTTGCTCACCGACACCAATATGACGAATAGGAATAGAAAACTTATCGGCAATCGCAAAAATCACCCCGCCTTTGGCGGTACCATCTAATTTACTGATGGTAATCCCCGTCACGCCAACCGCTTCTTTAAACAACTGTGCTTGGCTAATAGCATTTTGACCAGTGCTAGCATCTAGCGTTAGCATGACTTCATGAGGCGAATCTGGGTCGAGTTTTTTCATCACTCGCACGACTTTCTTCAACTCTTCCATTAAGTGACTTTTGTTTTGCAAACGTCCCGCTGTATCTGCAATTAATACGTCTACTTTACGCGCTTTAGCGGCTTGTAAGGCATCGAATATAACTGAAGCACTGTCTGCGCCAGTATGCTGGGCCACTACCGGAATGTTATTGCGTTGTCCCCACACTTGTAACTGCTCAACTGCCGCTGCGCGGAAGGTATCGCCGGCAGCTAACATGACAGATTTACCTTGGCTTTGGTACTGTTTAGCCAGTTTACCAATCGTGGTGGTTTTACCTACACCATTGACACCAATCATAAGAATGACAAATGGGCCATTGGCGTTATCGGGAACTAAAGGAATAGCTACCGGATCGAGCATTTTTTGCATTTCTTCACGCATTAAATCATAAAGCGCTTCAGCATCTTTAAGCTGCTTACGAGATGCATGCTCGGTCAGGCTTTTAATTAATTTATTGGTGGTTTCAACACCCACATCAGCGATTAACAATTGCTCTTCGAGTTCTTCAAATAACTCTTCATTAATTTTTTTACCGCGGAATAAGCCAATGAAGCCAGAACCAATATTCTCACTGGTGCGCATTAAGCCACGTTTTAAGCGGGCAAACATACCCTCTTTTTGTGGTTTAGCTTGCGGTTCATCTTGTTGTGCTAACTCAATAGACTCTATCGGTGCTTGTTGCTCGGCTGCCTGTTGTTCTGCTAATTGTTGTTCTGCTAATTGCTGTGCGGCTAGTTCTGCAGCTAAGGCTTCAGTTGCTAACGTTTCTGCTGCAGTACGCTCAGCATCGACACGGGCTTGTTCTACTCGTTCATTGTCGACACGCTCTTGCTCAAGACGCTTATTTTCTAGATCAAGCTGTTCAAGACGAAGTTGTTCAACACGTTCAGCTTCTAAACGTTCAGTCTCTAGTGCTTGCTTTTGTTGCTCTGCCTGCTCAGTAGCTAGCTTTTCTGCGGCGAGCTTTTCTGAGGTTAAAACATCAGCGGCCAACTTATCTGCAGCAATGCGCTCAGCGTCGATACGGGCTTGTTCTGCAAGTTCAGTTTCAAGACGTTCAACGTCTAGGCGCGCTGTTGCTTCAGTTTGCTCTAGCTGCTCAGCTTGTTGAGGTTGCTCTGCAGTCTCTGTTACAACTTCATTCTCCGCATCAACATCGAGTTGCTGCTGTTCTTCAACTTCAGGGACGGGCTTATCTTTACGAAACCAGGAAAAAAAACCTTTCTTTGCCATGTTTGCTACCAGTATTTATATGCTTAAAAATTCAGTTGAAGCCGTTTGTTGCATCTCTCACCAGTAAAATGATGAATACTCACATTTAATCAC
>NZ_PJAP01000268.1:0-13656 GCF_002836795.1 Shewanella sp. 11B5
TACTCCCATTGCTGGATTCGATAAAGATGACCTCACAAGGACACCAATAAATAAGGCTATTGCCTATTCGATGTTGCTGTTTAATGACTAACTCAATACCACTAGTGAATAATCTATTTTACGCCGTTGACTTCATTTGTAAGATTATCTGTTGGTTTATTGAGATATTGCTGAGTTAAAAAAAGCGCACTAACACTACGAGATTCTGAAAAATCAACATTTTCGAGTAATAACTGCCAATCAGATAATGGCCAAGGGATCACGTCTATTGGCTCAGGTTCATCCCCTTCTAAACGGCTAGGGTACAGTTTTTCAGCGACAAAAATATGCATTTTGCTGGAAAAGTAGCCTGGCGCAAGTGATAACTCTTTTAGATGAGTCAATTGATAACTGCCAAAACCAATTTCTTCTTGAAGCTCACGATTAGCGGCTTCAACTGCCGTTTCGCCAGGATCTATCAACCCTTTAGGAAAACCGAGCTCATAATTATCAGTGCCGGCTGCGTATTCACTAGCTAATAGTAAATTACCTTGATGAATAGGCACAATCATCACAGCACCTCTGCTACCGCCCTTCATTCTTTCATATTGACGCTCTACGCCATTAGAAAACTTAAGGTGTACCTGCTCGATTTGAAACAGTCTGCTTTTGGCAACAATTTCAGTATGCAGGATTTCCGGCTTTTTATGCCGCTGTGTCATTGAAGCCTCATGTGACGAATTAATATATACAGGGTACAATCTTACTATTCTAGGTATATTCTACAACCGGAATTTACATGTTTCCTTGGTATAAAATAGATACGGTGCTTCTCGACATGGATGGCACCTTGCTTGATCTGCATTTTGATAACCACTTTTGGTTACATCTTGTACCGCAACAATTAAGCATGCAACGCCAAATAAGCTTGGATGAAGCCAATACACTCGTCAAACAAGCTTATTATGATGTGGTAGGAACCTTAGATTGGTATTGTCTTGATTACTGGCAACGCTATTTACAACTCGATATTTTGGCGCTACACCATGCATCGGCAGACAGAATTAAACTTCGCCAAGACAGTATGCCCTTTTTACAAGCATTAGCAGGGGCAAGCAAACAACGCATTTTGTTTACCAATGCTCACCCTCAAAGCTTAGCGCTTAAGCTAACTCATACCAATTTAGGCCACGGTTTAGATAAAATGTTATCGAGCCATGAAAGCGGTTATCCCAAAGAACATCCGCAATTTTGGCAGTATGCACTGACTAAGTTCAACTTGGATCCGTCACGGTGTTTATTTATTGATGACAGCGAAGTGATATTAGCGGCATCGAAAAAGGCAGGTATAGGTTATCAACTCGGGATTAAAAATCCCGATAGCCAGAAACCTCATATTGAATTTGCCGACTTCCCAGCGATTACTGATTACCAGCCGCTATCACTGGCACTTAAATCGGTATAAACGATGTCGCTATAAAAACGACTCAAGTAGTGAATGATCGTTAAATAGCGGTTGATGTCTGAACATAGTTAATAAAGTAGTTGATAAGGTTATTCGATAAATTATTGCCGATATAAAAATGCCTTGATAGTGATATCAAGGCATTAGTTATTCAAATATCAACCGATTTTATAAGCCAGGCACAACGCCTTGATAGTTGATAGGGTAATACCCTTGGCTGTCTTGTCGGCCTAAAAAGGATAACGAATCGCGTAAATCTTTAGGTTGGGCATCGGTCGGTTTAATTTTAGCACTTACTTTAACCAAGTTTGACTCGCCTAGAATAGCGGTTCCCGTTAAGCCTAATACGTTTTGGGTTTCATCAGTGGCAATTTGTAATTGACCATCAAGACAACTGAGCCCCAATGCAATGTTACCTAAAGGGTACACACCATATTGATTTTTAACATTGGTGTTATTTAAAAATAATTTACCGTTTAATTGTTCGCACCATGGTTTACCTTGCTCTAGCACTGCAACCATTAAACTCACATCGCCATCAATTTGGGTTTTAAAAGGTAAACGGGCGCCCGCTAATAAAAAACTATCGGGTAGATCAAGGCGAATATTTTTCGCACTCACCCCAGATAACGACCAACTCACACTACCTTTACCACTAACAGCCGTAGCTCGATTACCAATATTAAAATCGATATCGGCTTTACCAAGCAGTAATCCCCATGGACTTAACTGCCAACTAACGTGTTCTATTTGGCGTTGTTCAATAGTGATTAACGCCGCCTTTCCTTGCCAAAGCGTACCTTCGGCACCTGTGATAAACACATTATTAGGTAACGGAGCGATACTGACTAACCAGTTCGCCGGTAAATAAACCAATAAAAACGCTAGGTAAATAATGACGCCAATGACTATTTTTGAAAATAAGCTCACAAAAAATCCTTACTGAGAAAGCTGAATACGTCTTACTTTTACAAAGCCAGCAACGTCTGATTCGGTTAGATCTACGCTGTCTAACGTTAAGCCCTTTTGCTCTACTAAGTCATGTAAGTAACCCAGTAACGCATCAAATGGTACGTCATCCATCCATAGCTGAATTTTATCGCCTTGCGGCTGCATACGGGTGATCTCTAATTTATATTGTCCGGCCGTTTGATTTACCACAGAACTTAAACTGCCATGGACTTTAGCTTGCACACCCGCTTGTTTCAGACCCGCTATTTTATTGGCGGTTTGTTTAACATAATTTAACGTTTGTTGCGCTGCGCTGTTATCACGTTCGGCAGTTTCTTGAGCATTCGAAATGGGTGTCCAAATGCCCCAATAAATAATGCCAATTGCCAATACTGCTGCACAAAAACCAACAAGTTGTTGTTCTCTAATGACTAAACCTTGCCACCAACTACGCATGTTTTCCATGTTATTTATTCCTTAACGTCAGCGTACTGGTAACGCTTTCTTCGCTACTATTCATGGCACCACCTTCGAGGAGGTAGTCTTTGCTAACAAGCTCTTTAAATGTATCTATTTGGCCGTACGTTTTTGCTGTGACTTGCATTCGTAACTCATTACGATTGGCTTCGTAACGCAAAGTGTTCGGTTTAAGTTCTGGCACCTTACTAAATGCAGGCTTTAAACCATCTAGCATTTCAAAAAATTCGGCTCCGCCACCTTGGCCTTGCATGCTGCGTAATTCACTGCCCATTTGTGATCGCATATTAACAATACGGTTAACACCCGGCACGGCTTGTTTAAAAATCATTTCGCTTTGAGCTTGCAGCTCTGTGGTCTGATTATTCAGTTGATGGATGGCGATGCCTTTATTTGCTAAGGCTAAAACAATCGCAATCATCACTACAATCGCCGCATTTTTCCAGGTGAGTAACTGTTTACTGTATTCATGCTTAGGTTTATAAATGCCACTTAGTAAATTGATTGGGGCGTTCAAAATGCCTTTTGCTAGTACCATCATCGGTAAATCTAGTGGCTTGTTATTAATCTCCACACCTTCAAATACAATATCGTCACTGTAGCTTGCAACACTAATCGATTCATTATCATTAGGTTTTGCAGCTATTAATAACTTTGGCAGTGCAAATGCAGACCATGCTTTAGGCACGCTAACACCGCTACCTTCAGACGTTCGGATTAAATACTCGCTACCAACACTCATTGCTGCCCAACGACATTGCTCTAACGGCAACGCTAAACAATCTGGCACGATACGTTTTACTTTTAAGCCTGCATGATGAAGCCATTCAAGCCATATTTGCATTTGCTCATGTGCCACTGCAGCCACATTAAGCTGCTCACCTTCACGAGGCCCAACAACAAAATGCATATTGTCTACATTCGTCGCTAATGATTCCTCTAACATGTATGGCAACGCCTTTAATGCTTGGCGTTGGCCTTTTTCGGGCAACATAATTTGTGTCAATGTCATGTTGGCCGCAGGCACAAGTACATCAACAGGACGATTACCCGCACGCTCAGCTAAAGTGCTGAGACTGGCGGCATCAGATAATTCACCAGAAGCGATGATCTCTTGCTCTTGTTCTGACCATACAAGCCACGAACATGGGTGTTCTGATGATTTTCCTAACCGGATAAATAGCCGTTCAGACACTGTTTATTCTCCACCGATCTCAATACGTATTGTTACGCAATGAATTTGTTATTATTGTTGGCCACCATACTGACGGGTGAGCACATCTAAATCTTTACCATTACGCTTCAGGACACTTTCCATTCGAAATATTGCTGTATCGACTTTGGCGCCAGCTTTCAATAAAAAGTACTGGCTATCAACCACAAAACTCGACTTTACATTCGCTTCGGATTTTATGCCACTAAGTGACGATCCTTCCCAAAACTCTTCAATTTTTTCATATCCATCAGCTGGACGATTGTTAATAATATTTTCAGCCTCGCTGACTGATATTTTATTTTCTAGCATTGCTGCCAGTAAAGCAGCTTGCTCAACCTTAATGGTATTTACATTTAATAATTGGCTGTCTTCACCAGGTATTGCACATACATAAGGTAAAAGATTCAGGTAAACATCTTGGCTGAATCCTAACACTGCACGTAACTCACTGCGATGCTGCATTAAGGTATTGGCTGCACGATATGGTACATTACGCGATTCATATTCGGCATCTTCAGCACCATATGGGCCAGATAACGTGTCTTCATCGATATAATCTTTAAGGGTTGACGTTAATTGCTCTGCGCCAAACTCATCAACCCCTAAGCTGATCAGTAACGATTGAAACTGTATGGCTGCAACGGTCATTTCGGGCTGACCATTTTTGTTTTTTTCCGATGCCTGACCAACGGCATTAACATTAAAGCATGCCCGCATATCTTGTATTTCACCGACAATTTCACCGTATTCAGCCGGAAATGCCACATTGGCCAAGGCCCAATACTGTTGTAAATGTACAGTTCCTTCTGAATCTTCAAAATCTTGCTTGAGCACTTTCATCGCCAGCTCTTCAGCAGAAAGGGCATACCAATAAGCCTGATCGTATTGTGCTAGATTAAGCGTTCGGCGCATTGACAGCTGATTACGACTACTAATGTTGGTGGCGATAATCACCACCATAGCAACAATTAGCATCACTACTATTAATGCAACCCCGCGTTGCTTTTGGCCGCCCATTATGAGGATTTCCCATCATCGGCTGCGATATCATTTTCATCTTTACTATTTGAACCGTTACGATTGTTACCACTATCGTTGTCAGACTTAGTTGCTGGTGCACCTTTAGGCAGTAAAAAACGACGCTGAATTTTACCCAAACCTTCTAATTCTATTTCCATCGCAATCCCTTTTGGCATCACGGTTCCATCAACTTGCTTCTGCCATTTATCATCCATATAAAACGAATACTCAATTGACAGTACATGGTCAATAACCACGCTTTTTAATGGCTCAGCACCTGATACAGGTTCAGGATAAGGATAATACCAACGCTCAAGGCGGCCATTTTGAACCACATAAGCAACCGATTGCAGACTTCCTCTAGGTAACATGCCATCGGGGTTTAACCAGCCCAAACGGTAAAATACCAGTGCTTCGGTTTCTGAGTCGAGAATATTATCGCCAGCCTGAAAAAAACGGCTGCCACGATCACCTTCAAATAATCTAGGGCTACGCGCCACCATTTGGCCCAAATCACGCTCTAACGCACCAAAACCTTGCTGTAATGACTTAAGCCGAGTAGCAAACTCTTTGGTCACTTCATCATTTTTCATTACCGTCGACAATACTGAGTTTGCCGCGATACCCAGCATGGCAAAAATCGCAATCGCGATAAGCATTTCGAGTAAGGTAAAGCCGCTAAAATTCCTAGGCTTTGTTATGGACATAACTGCTTACCTGAGCCACTACGCGTTTAAATTTGTCGTCGTCACTGACGCTAATACGGATCATTCTAAATTTATCATCGGTGGTTTTAATCACTTCTTGGCGCCAATACCATTCACGACCTGCGAGCTCTGACTGACCCGTTTTTTGGCCTATATCAGGAAAGGTACCAGGTAAACGCACGTCGACCATTTGATTACTGGCTACCCATTGCGCTAACGTTCGTTCTTCTAAAATGGGCATGTTCGCCATTTGTTCGCCCAAACTTTTGGTAACCGATACCGCTGCAATGGAAAACACCGCTAAAGCAACGATAACTTCAAGTAAAGTCATACCACGATTCTTACCGCGTAAGCTTTTAATAGCTGAGCTGTTAACTTTCCAGTATTGAGGGCGTCGATATGATGTGAGTTTATTCATCTACACGCCCTAATGTTAAGCGACCTAACGCATCACCCACAACCAGCACATTGACTGGCTGACGGTCATCATTGATCGTATTAAAACCCAGTTCAAAGGGAGTCATCTCTCCGCTGGGAAACAATAAAATTTGCGGTTCAGGATGTTTCTTTTTATCTTCTTCGCTCTCTTCGTCGATAAAAGGCTCATCAAACCAAGACTCATTTTGCTCGTCTTCTTGAACTAATGGCATGCCATCGATCACAATATCTAAGGTAATACCGGCATCCATTTTTTTGGCCGATAATAGCCGGTCTTGATCAACAGGCATCCATTTACCTTCTTTATAAAACACAAACTGATATTGATCTTCGTCAATCACAATGCCAATAAACTGACCGCTTAAGACACTTTCATCAAGTACCATCTCAGTTGCAGTCATAAAACGTTGCGCCTGTTTTTTGAGCATTTGTTCCGGCCCAGCAACACTAATAGACATGGTTACCGCAGAGGCAACCAAACCCATTAGCAATGCCACAATTAACACCTCTAATAAAGTGAAACCGGCTTGACGATGATGAATCATCTTATTGGAAATCTTGTAAATTCCAGCTTCCGATATCGTCTTCAGAACCTGGTTGTCCATCTGGTCCTGCGCTGAAGATGTCAATTTTGCCATTTTCACCAGGGCTTAATAATAAATAGTCACTGCGCCATGGATCTTGTGGTAAACGTTTAACATACCCACCTTCACGGAAATTACGCGGCTCTGGTGACGAGGTAGGTTTTTGCACCAACGCATCGAGACCTTGTTCTGTGGTTGGATAAATACTGTTATCTAACTTATACATATCCAATGCATTTTCTAATGCCACAATATCTGATACCGCTTTTTGTTGATCGGCTTTATCTTTGTTACCCATCAGATTGGGCACAACCATTGACGCTAAAATACCTAAAATAACAATCACCACCATTACTTCGAGTAAGGTGAAACCACGTTGTTTATTATTATGTTGCATTAATTACTTCCTCTAAAAATTGTCTATATATTCGTGCGTAAAATTAAGTATTAATCTTGGTATACGGTTATCCCACCAAGATACACAACTTCAAAACTAGCCGCTGATTAAGTTATTTAACTCTAAAATAGGCTGTAAAATGGCCATTACAATAAATAATACAACCGATGCCATACTCACGACTAGCATAGGTTCAAATACTCCCAATGCAATATTAACGTTCGACTCGAACTCTCGGTCTTGGTTGTCTGCTGCACGTTCTAACATGTTTTCAAGCTGGCCACTTTTTTCACCCGATGCAATCATATACAACATCATTGCAGGGAATAGCTTAGTATTAGTCAACGCCGTGCCTAAACTAGTTCCCTCACGGACTCGCGCCGTAGCCTCATCAACAGCAGCGCGCACCTTAACATTTTGCAAAACTTCGCTGGCAATTCGCATCCCATCAAGTAATGGGACCGAGCTGGCTGACAAAATACTTAATGTTCGCGCAAATCGGGCGGTATTAAGCCCTTTACTGACTTTGCCAATTACGGGCATTTGCAAAAGAGCTGTATCATATTTCATCCGCATAATCGGATTGGTCAGCAGCCGCTGGAACATCACCATAGCAGCAAAAATAAGCAGTACGACCACAACCCCCCAATGTTGTACAAAATCTGAGGCAAGAATCAAAAACTGAGTTGTGCCAGGTAATTCTTGGCCCATGTGCTCAAACTGCCCAACAACCTTTGGCACCACAGCAGCCAATAACACGGCAATAACACCAATAGCGACCACGGTTAATACAATAGGGTAAATCATTGCTTGAGTAAGCTTGGATTTGAGTTGCTGACGACGCTCTGTGTAATCGGCAAGTCGATTAAGCACTACTTCTAAATGGCCTGATTTCTCACCCGACGCTACCATCGCGCGGTATAAGTCATCAAATACATGCGGAAATTCGGCCATTGAGTCTGCTAAGCTGTAACCTTCAACCACCCGCGAACGCACCGCCATAATCATGCTACCTAAGCGATCTTTCTCAGACTGTTGCCCCACGGCTTTTAACGCTTCTTCAATCGGTAAGCCTGCGGCCACTAATGTTGCGATTTGGCGTGTGATCAATGCCAGTTCGGCAACGGAAATACGCTTTTTAAATAGGTTTGCTAAATTAAAACCGCCACGCTGTGAACGTGCTTCTTTTTCACTAACAGGCTGAAGTTCCAGCGGCATAAGGCGCTGCTCACGCAGCTGGCTTCTTGCATGTCGCGCGGTATCTGCTTCGATCACACCTTTTTGTTGCTTGCCTTTGCTATCAAGGGCTTTGTATTCAAACGCCGCCATTGATTACTCCTCGCGTGTAACGCGTAATACTTCTTCTAGCGTTGTCACACCAGCGAGTACTTTACTCATGCCGTCATGGCGAATACTTGGAATCGATTTACGCACATATTTTTCAATGGCTAATTCGCCCCTGCCGCCATGAATTAACTCACGGACATTATCATCAACGATAAGTAACTCATGAATACCCGTTCGACCACGATAACCATTTTGACCACAGGCCTTACAACCTTTTGCGCGGTAAATGATACGAGTGTCGTTTGCAGTAATACCCAGTAACTCGCGTTCACGCTCATCAGGCTCATGTGCTTCTTTACACTGTGGGCATAATGTTCGAATTAAGCGTTGTGCAAGCACGCCAAGCAAACTTGATGACACTAAAAAGGGTTCGACACCCATGTCTTGCAGACGGGTAATTGCCCCAGATGCGGTATTGGTGTGCAAGGTTGAAATAACTAAGTGACCAGTTAAAGATGCTTGAACTGCAATTTGCGCCGTTTCTAAATCACGAATTTCACCAATCATGACTACATCGGGATCTTGACGTAAAATTGCGCGTAATCCTCGAGCAAAAGTCATGTCGACTTTAGTGTTTACCTGAGTTTGTCCAACGCCCTCTAACTCATACTCAATAGGATCTTCAACGGTTAAAATATTGGTATCTTTAGAATTTATTTCCGTTAACCCAGCGTACAAAGTGGTACTTTTACCAGAACCAGTAGGCCCGGTAACAAGAATAATGCCGTGTGGCTTACGAATTAACTCATCGAATTTTTCACGAATGCCTGGTGTCATACCCAGTTGTTGTAAGTCTAAGTTGCCGGTATTTTTGTCTAATAAACGCATTACCACACGCTCACCATGACTTGATGGCATAGTTGATACCCGCACATCGACAGCACGACCCGCAATACGCAACGAAATACGGCCATCTTGTGGCAGGCGTTTTTCGGCAATGTCTAAACGTGCCATAACTTTAATACGCGACACTAACAAAGACGACAATTTACGATTTGGCTTTAATACTTCTTTCAACACGCCATCAATACGGAAACGAACAACGAGTTGTTTCTCATAGGTTTCGACGTGAATGTCTGAGGCTTCTTCTTTAATCGCTTCTGATAACAGCGCATTAATTAATTTAATAATCGGCGCGTCATCATCGCCCTCAAGCAAGTCTTCTGTTTGTGGCAGTTCTTCAGCTAGAGTAAACAAGTCCATTTCGTTACCAATATCTTCCATAAGCTGTTGCGCTTCTGAAGAATTAGCTTGGTACGCCAGGGTCAATTTAGCTTCAAACTTAGCCACTTCTAGCTTAATTAACGGTAACTCAATACCTGCGTAGCGCCTTACTTCGAGCATGGCGCTAAGCGGCGTGTTATCGGTATAGAAAAGACAAAGCTGCTCGTTTTCTTTCGCTAACACTAATTGAAAGCGGTGCGAGAAGGCAAACGGCAAGCGCTCTTTACTCGTCGAATGAAAAACCTCATCACCTTCAACAACTTCCATGGCAACTTCACTAGATACTTGGGCTAATGGTTCTGTCATCACGCTATCAGTCATTGTTTTGAGCCTTGTCCTTTTGCATGTTTTCATCGATAGTGCGCAAGGCTGGGTCTGAATCACGTATATCGGTGCTCAGCCCTTTGCCGCTTTTATAGCGATCAAGCATGTCATTCACTTCATCTGGCAAGTAGGCCTCTTGATCCCACTCTTCAAGAACTGGGACTTGAGTATTTGGCATTAAATTAATACCACGAGCTTGTTGTTCCAGTTGTAATGCTCTGAAATAATTATATTTACGACCAGCAATCCCTTCCATTGTCATACCGTCACGGATAATGGTGGGCTTAATGAAAATCATTAAATTCTTTTTCGTTTTCTTACTAGAAGAAGACTTAAATAAATGACCTATAAAAGGAATATCGCCAAGAATTGGGACTTTTTGAATACTTTCTTGTACTTCTTCGTTAATTAATCCACCCAGCACTACAATTTGGCCAGAATCTGCCATAACCGTGGTCGTTAAACGACGAGTAGAGAAACTGATGTCGACACCAGTGTTACCATTTACACCCGACACTTCTTGTTCAATAGTTAATTTAACCGATGAACCTTCGTTGATTTGCGGTACCACTTTTAGCTTAACTCCGACTTCCTTACGCTCTACCGTTTGAAATGGATTATCATTGTTAGAGCTTGAGGTTGAACCGGTAATAATCGGCACTTCATCACCAACAATAAACGAGGCTTCTTGGTTATCTAGTGTGGTAATAGACGGTGTTGCTAGTACGTTTGAATTTGTATCACTCGACACAGCTTGGATTAACGCCGCAAAGTTACCTGTGGTCACTCCCCACGCCATACCATTCACTTTACCTAATGCTTGCGCGATTAAAGTGTAATCCCCATCAGAGGTTGGATTAACCGTCGTGGTAGAGTCCACACCAGAAGTAGTGGTAACCGTTGTGCCATCAGTTTCACGTGCAGACCACACTCCAGCCCCGACTTCACCAATGGTTGGGCCAATGTTGTTAAACTGCGTTAAGCCACCAGCTTCGCTGCCCCATTGCACTCCAAAACCAACATTATCGCCTTCAGCGATTTCAACAATAATGGCTTCAACGAGCACTTGAGCGCGGCGAATATCAAGCTGATTAATGACGCTTTCAATGGTACGCAGTTGATCTGGTTCAGCACTAATCACCAGTGAGTTAGTGTCGCTGTGGGCCATAATATTGATATCACTACGGCGCTTACTTGAGCTGCCTTGCTGAGTACTGGCACCCTCTTTATTATCTTGTAAGTTTTGTGCAAACCCGGTTAATACTTCAACCAAGTCTTCAGCTTTGGCGTAACGTAAATAACGTACCTTGGTGTTACCCGTACTCGCTTGTTCGGCATCGAGGCGTTTAATGAGTTCGATTACACGTTGACGGCTTTTTTCATCGCCACTGACAATAACCGCATTCATGCGTTCATCAGCCACCACTTTAGGCGCTTGGCCAGGCAGCTGTGATTGGTTAGCACTTGAGCGATATAAGGTATCGACTATGCGAACAATTTCCCCTGCAGAGGCGTAATCTAAGGCTACGACTTGTACGTCGGTGTCGCCTTGCTTATCAACTCGGCGAACAATCTCTACCAACTTGTTCACTACCGCTGCACGACCAGAAATCATTAACACGTTTGATTGATCATAGTTAACAACGTTACCGCCACCAGCATTATCATTTAACTGGCGAAGTAAGGGAGCAAGTTGTTTAGCTTCAGAATTGTATAAAGGAACAATTCGGGTGACCATTTCATCACCAACACCAGGCGACTTGTCATCGGCGACACGAATAGAAGCCATTTTGGCGTCTTTGTCTTTAATGACTTTAATGACGTGGTTTTCCATTTCAACCACTGCATAACCATACACTTGAAGTACGTTAAGGAAGAATTGGTAATATTGATCATCATTAAGTAAATCGTAACTACGGACATTAATTTTGCCACGTACTGTTGGATCTACAATAATGGTTTTATTGAGGTTTTTACCGACAATATTAATAAATTCTTGAATGTCAGTGCCTTTAAAATTGGCGGCATATTGTTCCGACCAAGCACTCGGTGCCGCTATCATTGCAGCGCCCATAAGCATTCCAGCAATAATGTTATGTCGGATCCCTTTATTATTCATTCTACTCAATCCTCTAACGCCAAATTATTCTGGCAAACTAAACATGATTTCGACCAACTGCCCTTCACGCTCAACCATGACAGCCATTTCGGTGAGCTCAGGCAGTTGTGCCATCACTTCTAATGCCTGACCCATATCGGTCAGATCAAATCCATTTATTGATTTTGCTAAATCATTAGCTTGAAAACCCGCTTGCTTAAACAACGCGACATCTGTACCAGGATTTAAACGGTAACCCGCTAATTCATCACCATTACGTACCGGTGAAATAGCTAAAAAGTCTGTAATTTTACTTGGGTCTGCTAACAACTCATCACGAGAATTAGACAAATCTTCAGAAAAACGTTGATTATCGCGACGATCAACTCGGGTTACCTGTTGACCTACTTTTGCTTGTTGCAACTGGGAGTTAGCTTCGCTTTGGGTAGTATATTTAAGGCCGTCCAGCATTAAAGTTTCATAACGACCACTATTACTAATAATAATACGGTCGGCATAAACCTCTTTTAAAGAAGCTGAAGTCCCTTTAATTTTATCGCCTAAGCTATAGGTTTCTTGTTGCCCACTTGATTCAATAACCGCTAAACCTTGGGCTTCTTCGGTAGACGCAACAACCCCTGTCAATTGGATAGACAAGTTTGTTTTAGGCGCATCGGTGATTTGCTCTACGACTTCAGCTTTGGGTTTATTGCTATTATTGTCTAAGCGACCAAAAAGCAATAGGTTACGTACACCGGCAAGCTCAATACGCTTTGCAGTGCCTGCTGATATGGGGGATGGTTGCCACACCGCAGACTGCGATGATACTGGCATCAACTTCCATGTGATCTGTGCAGCGAGTAGCAACACAATGACCAAGCCAAGCCAAAATACAATCATACTCAATAGCTTATGTGGTATTTTTGCAGCGTTGGTGATCAGTTTATCTAATAAATCCATATGTTATTGGACCCTCTATACGACTTGGTACAGGTCTCTGTTCTAATTGTTAATAAAATGCGAAAATATATGTGTAGCGGTCATGCTAACCCACACAGGATAAAGCAACAACCCCAGAGCATATCGATTGGCGAATCTCCATCAAATATGCTAACTTTGCGCCCATAAAAAGAGCCATAATATTGCCCTCTATTACGATAATACACACATTGTATGGCAGTTAGGTTACTCAGTCTGTGAAATCATCCCTGTTTTGGAGGTCATGTGACTCAAAATCAGCCCGAAAAAAGCTTTATTCGGCTCGATAAATGGTTATGGGCGGCACGATTTTATAAAACCCGCGCTATCGCAAAAGACATGATCAATGGCGGTAAAGTACATTACAACGGTCAACGGACTAAATCCAGTAAGAATGCTGAAGCTGGTGCAAAAATCCGTCTTCGCCAAGGTAATGATGATAAAGAGATTA
>NZ_PJAP01000374.1:0-8036 GCF_002836795.1 Shewanella sp. 11B5
GGCTGGTAAAGTCCCAATGCTTGGCATCTGTTTAGGTCATCAAGCCATGGTTGAATATTATGGCGGCAAAGTAGAACGAGCACCGTTTGTTGTCCACGGTAAAGCCAGCCCGACCTTCCATAATGGTCAGGGCGTATTTGCCAATTTACCCTCCCCATTACCGGTTGCCCGTTATCACAGCTTAGTTGCGACTAAAGTACCTGACTGTTTAGACGTTATTGCCACCACAGATGACATGCCAATGGCAGTATTGCATCCACAACATCAAGCAATGGGCTTTCAATTTCATCCAGAATCAATTTTAACCACCTTAGGCAGTCAGTTACTTACGCAGACATTAGCGTATTTAACCCAAGACCATGCCTTTACTGGAGGTAAGTAATGGATAATCTGCAAACCTTATTCGACCATCTGTACCAAGGTAAGCCATTAACTCGCGAACAAATGGCACAAGTGTTTAGCACTATTATTCAAGGTGATATGCAACCTGCTACCATGGCGGGTATGTTAGTGGCGCTAAAAATGCGCGGCGAAACCATTGATGAAATAGCCGGTGCAGCAGACGCATTACGCCAAGCCGCTAAACCTTTCCCACGCAGTGATGCCTCAAAACAAAGCGGCATTGTTGATATTGTCGGTACAGGTGGCGATGGCCATAACACCATCAACATTTCGACTACAGCCGCATTTGTTGCAGCAGCTGCGGGGGCAAAAGTAGCAAAACACGGTAACCGCAGCGTATCAAGTAAGTCTGGTTCTTCTGACTTACTGTCACATTGCGGTATTGCGCTCACCATGGCACCAGACGCTGCAAGCCTATGTTTAGATAAGCTTGGCTTATGTTTTCTATTTGCGCCGCATTACCATGGCGGAGTGAAACACGCAGTACCAGTAAGACAAGCGTTAAAAACTCGGACTATTTTTAATGTGCTAGGCCCATTAATTAACCCAGCAAGCCCAGAATTTATGCTATTGGGCGTCTATACACTTGAACTTATCGAACCTATTGCGCAAGTACTTCATGCCCTTGGGGTTAAACGCGCTATGGTGGTGTATGGCAGTGGTTTAGATGAAGTAGCATTACATGATAATACTCATGTGGCAGAACTAAAAGACGGTGTGGTGCGTACTTACCAACTTAGCCCTGAAGATCTCGGTGTTAACCGTGCAGACATAGCACAGCTAACGGGTGGAGAACCAGCAGACAACGCTTTAATCACTCAAGCCATTTTACAAGGTAAAGGCCTCCCTGCTCATCGAGATGCCGTGGCGATTAATGCAGGTTGTGCTTTGTATATCAGTGGTATTTGCGACTCAGTTCAAGCCGGTACTCAGCTAGCACTTGCCACACTCGCCAGCGGTACAGCTTTTACCTTATTAACCGATTTAGCTGCCGCGAGCCAAGCTGGAGAACACAATGAGTAAGCCAGAAAGTAATGTATTAACCCGTATCGTTGATACTAAAGTGGCCCATATCGCCGCGCTAAAACTGCGTTTCCCTGAAGCCAACCTACAACCTAAAATATCTGACCGTAGCTTATACGATGCCATGAAAGCACCTAATGCTCAGTTTATTTTTGAGTGTAAAAAGGCCAGCCCTTCTAAAGGGCTTATTCGCCCTGTATTTGATGTTGAAGCCATCGCAGATATTTATGTCCATTACGCTGCTGGCATCTCTGTGCTAACCGATGAACAGTTTTTCCAAGGTGACATGGACTACATTCCAAAAGTCCGCGCAAGGGTAACTCAACCGATTATCTGTAAGGACTTTTTTGTTGACCCGTATCAAGTGAAATTGGCAGCCCATCAAGGTGCTGATGCCATTTTACTGATGTTGTCAGTACTTGATGATGAGCAATATCGTTTATTAGCCAACGAAGCGGCTAAGTATCAATTAGATACCTTAACCGAAGTCAGTAACCAAGCAGAATTGATTCGAGCGATTGATCTCCTTGCCCCAATAATTGGTATTAACAATCGTAATTTACGCGACTTAAGTACTGATTTGGCGACAACTGAGTTATTAGCACCACAAATCCCAGCAGACAGAGTGGTCATTAGTGAATCAGGCATTTATAACCATCAACAAGTTTGCCGCCTAAATCCATTGGTTGACGGTTATCTTGTTGGCAGTTCAATTATGGCGCAAGACGATATTGATTTAGCGTGCAGACAACTTATTTTTGGGAACAATAAAGTCTGCGGTTTGACTCGAATTGACGATATTGAGGCAGTAGCTACAGCTGGAGCGGTATTTGGAGGGCTAATTTTTCATCCAAAATCACCTAGAGCCGTAACACCTGCACAAGCAAGTGAATTAATCGCCCAAATGCAGCAACGTAATATTGGCTTAAATATGGTGGGTGTGTTTGTTAATCACCCCGTTGCAGATATCGCTTCATTAGCCCAAACGCTGAATCTTTTTGCAGTGCAATTACACGGCAATGAAACTGAACTTGAAATCACAGAATTAAAAGCGTTACTTAAGCAACAACAGCTCAATACCGAAATTTGGAAAGCCGTTGCAATTAGCAGTAACAACGGCGAAGTGAGCCAAAAACCTGCTGGCGCCGATCGTTATTTATACGACAGCAAGTCAGCACAACAATTTGGCGGCACCGGGCAAACGTTTAATTGGCAAGCAGATATTGATGATAAACAAGATGCGATGTTGGCGGGAGGATTAACCCCAGACAATGTTTATCTAGCAAGCCAACAAGGATTTTATGGGGTCGACTTAAATTCAGGAGTAGAATCTACCCCTGGCCATAAAGACCACCAAAAACTGATTGCTGCATTTACTCAATTACGCCGTAATTAATTTTCTATTTACGACACTATTTTTAGTTAAAAACATGATTACTCGAAGGGAATATTTATGACCGAGCTCAAGCTTAACCCTTATTTTGGCGAATACGGTGGGATGTACGTACCGCAGATTTTAGTGCCTGCATTAAAACAACTCGAAACGGCCTTTGTTGAAGCACAACAAGATGAAAGCTTTATCGCTGAGTTTACCGACCTGTTGAAAAACTATGCTGGCCGCCCAACAGCGCTAACACTTACCCGTAATTTAAGTCCAAATCCGCTGGTGAAAATCTACCTAAAGCGTGAAGACTTACTCCACGGTGGTGCGCATAAAACCAACCAGGTATTGGGTCAGGCTTTGTTAGCTAAGCGTATGGGTAAAAAAGAAATCATTGCCGAAACAGGCGCTGGCCAACATGGTGTGGCCACTGCTCTAGCCTGTGCGCTTTTAGGCTTAAAATGTAAAGTCTACATGGGTGCCAAAGACATTGAACGTCAGTCTCCAAACGTATTTAGAATGAAGCTAATGGGCGCTGAGGTTATTCCAGTTACATCGGGTTCATCAACCTTAAAAGATGCCTGTAACGAAGCCATGCGCGACTGGTCTGCAAGTTATGATAAAGCGCATTACTTATTAGGTACAGCAGCCGGCCCGCACCCATTCCCGACAATTGTGCGTGAATTCCAACGAATGATTGGTGAAGAAACCAAGAAACAAATTCTTGAAAAAGAAGGTCGTTTACCTGATGCCGTTATCGCGTGTGTAGGCGGTGGCTCGAACGCTATAGGCATGTTTGCCGACTTTATTGACGAACCGTCAGTGGAATTAATTGGTGTAGAACCTGCTGGTAAAGGCATTGATACCCCGATGCATGGCGCGCCGCTTAAACATGGTAAAACCGGTATTTTCTTTGGCATGAAATCACCCTTAATGCAAAATAGCGACGGTCAAATTGAAGAGTCATATTCGGTTTCAGCGGGGCTTGATTTCCCATCCGTTGGGCCACAACATGCGCATTTAAATGCCATTGGTCGTGCTCGTTATGAGTCTGCAACCGATGATGAAGCACTTGAAATGTTTCAAACGCTCGCTCGTTGCGAAGGGATTATTCCTGCATTAGAGTCTGCCCATGCCCTAGCCTATGCTGTACGCATGGCAAAAGAAGCCACTAAAGAAACTATTTTAGTGGTTAATTTATCTGGCCGTGGTGACAAAGATATTTTTACAGTGGCAGATATTTTAGAAGCCAAACAAAAACAACAGGAGAGCGGCAATGAGTAACCGTTATCAAGCAAAATTTGCTGCACTGAAAGCACAAGATAAAGGTGCGTTTGTTCCTTTTGTGACCATTGGCGATCCGAGCCCTGAATTATCGTTAAAAATTATCCAGACCTTAGTCGATAATGGTGCTGACGCCCTTGAGTTAGGCTTTCCTTTTTCAGATCCATTAGCCGATGGCCCCGTTATACAAGGTGCTAACTTACGGTCATTAGCGGCAGGTACAACTTCTAGTGATTGTTTTGACATCATCACTAAAGTCCGCGCTCAACACCCTGATATGCCTATCGGGTTATTGCTTTATGCCAACCTAGTTTTTGCTAATGGTATTGATGAGTTTTACGCTAAAGCTCAAGCTGCTGGTGTGGATTCAGTGTTGATTGCTGACGTGCCTGTTGAGGAGTCTGCTCCCTTTAGTAAAGCCGCCAAAGCACATGGTATTGCACCGATCTTTATTGCACCGCCCAATGCTGATTCTGACACCTTAAAAATGGTCAGTGAACAAGGTGAAGGTTACACCTATCTATTATCACGAGCTGGCGTCACGGGTACAGAATCCAAAGCGGGTGAACCAATTGAGAATATTCTGGCACAGCTGGCCGAGTTTAATGCGCCGCCACCGCTATTAGGTTTTGGTATTGCCGAGCCTGAGCAAGTGCGCGCCGCTATCAAGGCTGGAGCCGCTGGTGCTATTTCAGGTTCTGCAGTGGTTAAAATCATTGAAGCACATCAACATGATGAAGCCACATTACTCGCGAAACTGGCTGAATTTACCGCTACAATGAAAGCGGCGACATAAGCCCCATTTTTGGTCGAAAAAGGAGCAATTTTATTGCTCCTTTTTTTATGTCCGTTATACTAGGACAAATATCAACCAACTCGGTGTTATATGAAAAGTTCGTTAATAGGGATTTTAACGATTACCATTCTATTTGTTAGCTACAGTCTTAAGGCTGTGGATACCTCTGTACAACCTAAAACTATCGTCACTTATAATGCTGCAATTCATGGGATTGACCCAAAACAAGCGTATTTTGTCTCGTTACTTGAACTTGCGTTAGAAAAAAGTCGCGATAAATATGGTGACTTTCAAATGAATGCCGCCATGATCCAAATGCCACAGGGTCGAGCACTTAAAATGGTGGCTGATAACACGATTATTGATGTTGTCTGGACCATGACCAGCATCGAACGAGAAGATCAATTACAAGCTATTTATGTGCCATTGCTTAAAGGACTAATGGGTTACCGAATTGGGTTAATCCGTAAAAATGATCAAGCTAAATTTGATAACATACACTCCATAGAAGACATCAAAAAAACCTTAATTGGCCAAGGCGCTGATTGGCCAGATGTGCCAATTTTGAACAGTAATGGTTTTACAGTCACATCGGGCAGTGATAGTCGTTTAATAGCGATGTTACTGAAAGGTCGCTTTGACTACTATCCCCGCTCAATACACGAACCATGGCGAGACTTGTACCGTTATCCAGATGTAATACTTGAACAAAGAATTTTATTAAAGTATCCCGCCCCCATTTATTTTTTTGTCAGTAAAGACAACACATCCTTAGCGCAGCGAATTGAATTCGGCCTAAGAAAAGCCATCGATGACGGTAGTTTCGACGACTTATTCTACAACCATCCAATCACTCAAGGTATGCTCAGTAAATCAGAGCTGGATAATCGCACTGAATTTGTGTTGCATAATCCCTTTTTATCTAAAAAGAGTGCTGATCTACTCAACGAAACTCAGTTATGGCTCACCTTAAAGCAACAATGATCACTCAGGGAGCAATAGCACAACTGCTTATGGTTCATAAACACTATCTCATCATGTTACAATCGGCATATATTGTCGTAGTGACAGCGGTTTGTTGTCCTTTTCCTGCAAGAGATTTTTATGAAACAACTGTTAGACTTTTTACCACTTGTCATTTTTTTTGCCGTTTACAAATTCTATGATATCTACGCAGCAACAGGAGTATTGATTGCTGCCACGGCTATTCAACTCGTCATTACCTATCTGATTTATAAACATATTGAAAAAATGCATTTAGCCACCTTCGCCATGGTGACGGTATTTGGTTCCCTCACCCTATTTTTCCACGATGATGCTTTTATCAAATGGAAAGTCAGTATCGTTTATGCCTTGTTTGCTATAGGGTTGATTGCCTCTCAAATCATGGGGAAATCTGCGCTTAAGAGCATGTTAGGCAAAGAAATGAAAGTGGACGATAGAATTTGGGCTCAAGTCACATGGTATTGGGTTGGATTTTTTGTATTATGTAGTTTCGCCAATATTTATATTGCGTTTAATTTACCTTTAGAAACCTGGGTTAACTTCAAAGTATTTGGCTTAACCGCCCTCACCTTAATTAACACAGTAATAACGGTAGTTTATCTGTATAAAAATATGCAAGATGACAACTCGCAACCTACTGATAACCAATAATTGTTTATGTAAAATCAAATAAAGGAAGCAGCTATATGTGGTATATGATTTCATCTCAAGATGTTGAAAATAGTCTAGAAAAGCGTTTATCTGTTCGTGCTGAACATTTAGCACGTTTACAAGCTTTAGCCGATGAAGGCCGTTTATTAACTGCCGGACCACACCCTGCAATTGATAATGAAAATCCTGGTGAAGCGGGTTTCACAGGATCATTAGTTATTGCTGACTTTCCTTCATTAGAAGATGCACAAGCTTGGGCTGATGTGGATCCTTATATCGGTGCTGGCGTGTACAAAAGCGTTATCGTTAAGCCATTTAAACGAGTGCTTCCTTAATGAAAATAGTTTCTTTTAATATCAATGGTATTCGTGCTCGTTTGCATCAACTGCAAGCTCTCATCGACAGTCATTCACCCGATATAATTGGCTTACAAGAAACCAAAGTGCATGACGAAGCTTTCCCAGTAGCTGATGTTGAGGCTATGGGTTACAAGGTCCATTATCATGGTGGCAAAGCACATTATGGCGTGGCGATGTTGTCAAAAGCAGAACCTGTCAATGTTATTAAAGGTTTTGAAACCGATGATGAAGACGCGCAACGCCGCCTGATTATTGGTCAATTCAAGCAAGATAATGGCCGCATATTAACCGTTTTCAATGGTTACTTTCCACAAGGTGAAAGCATCCATCACGAAACAAAGTACCCTGCGAAACGTAAGTTTTATCAAGACTTAATGGTGCATTTAGAAAAGCATCATAGCGCAGATGAAGACATCGCGATTATTGGTGACATTAATATTTCGCCAACCGATTTAGACATCGGTATTGGTGAGGTTAACGCCAAACGTTGGTTAAAAACCGGTAAATGTAGTTTCCAACCAGAAGAACGTGAATGGTTCGCACGTTTACAGCAATGGGGCTTTATCGATAGTTTCCGTCAATTACACCCTACTCGCACTGAACGTTATTCATGGTTTGATTATCGTAGTAAAGGTTTTGATGATAACCGTGGACTTCGAATTGACGTCATTCTGGTCACAGAGTCAATGTTGCCACGTTTAGTTGAGTCAGATGTAGATTACGAATTACGCGGTATTGATAAACCATCAGACCACGCGCCAATTTGGAGCACATTTAGTTAATCGAAGTGGATGTTAACTGACGCTTAGATTAAACGACATGATGCTTGAACAAAAAACGTTATGCCTAACAGCATAGCGTTTTTTTATGATTGCTGACTCTGCGTTAGCCATTAGCTCTTGTTAGTAGTTAACCCATACAAGCCGTTAACTAACTTAAACTTGGAATAATAAACACCTTTCAAACTGCCCCCTATCTTGCTAACTTTATCTTGCTAACGGTGTCTTGCTAACTTTATTGAATTAACTTGCAATAGGTTTAACTAAAAAAAGTAACGGCTAGACACTTGCCATTGTTGCTCAAGCAGCTCGACCGATTCATTAAGATACGCTCTAGCAGGTCGAGTTGAATCGAC
>NZ_PJAP01000097.1:0-1297 GCF_002836795.1 Shewanella sp. 11B5
GCAAATTATGCTGATAATGCTGCTGTAGATGTCACGAATCAAATTATTAGCGGCAGTGCTGCTAATAATGATGAATTGTTGAACTTTAATATTTCAACGCCATCAAACAGCTCTAATAACTCAGTCATTGATGGTTGGGAGTTTGCGGCACAACACTTCTTCGGCGAAAGCGGATTTGGTGTAATAGCCAACTACACCTTGGTTAATAGTGATCAGGCTTACGACAACTTCTCATTTGATGCACAATCAGCATTAATCGGTATTAGTGACACCGCTAACGCGGTATTCGTGTACGAGAATTATGGTTTCCAAGCCCGTATCGCATACAACTGGCGTGATGAGTTCTTAAACTCTACAGGTCAAGGTACTGGCGCTAACCCACAGTACACAGAAGCTTACTCGCAAATCGATTTGTCTGTTAGCTATGATGTCGAGTCTGTTGAAGGATTAACGGTGTTTTTCGAAGGACTTAACATTACTGAAGAGTACATCCGTGTTCACGGTCGTGCTGACGAGCAAGTGTTAAACCTAACCGAAACTGGCGCACGTTATAGTTTAGGTGCTCGTTATACTTTCTAATCGATAATGCAATAGTCATTGAGTGATATTTCGGCTAACACTCCAGTGTTAGCCGGAATTCACTCAAGTACCCTTTCAGGTCGTTGAGGTGCCAACTTTTGTCACCTCCTTTTATTGCAATACATTGAGTAACAAGGACGTTACTATTTTTTGCGTTAAGCAGTTTGAAACCATGTACGCAAAAACATAAAAAAACTATTACTTGAATGTGCTTACATTTTATTGAATGCTACCTAACGTGTTCTATAAGCAATCAGATTTTTAGATTCATCAGAATAAAAATAATAATCACGCCAAAAGCGTAGGTAAAGATGATGCAAAAACCAATAACCGAAATAATCATCGTTGGAGGCGGCACCGCTGGTTGGATAACTGCCGGTTTGTTAGCCGCTGAACATAATGTTGATAAAGGTGTTTTAGTTCACTCTCCCAAACTCAATATTACCTTAATCGAATCACCGGATGTGGCCACTATTGGCGTAGGTGAAGGCACGTGGCCTTCGATGCGCTCAACCCTGAGCAAAATTGGTATCGATGAAAACGACTTTATTCGCCAATGTGATGCCAGCTTTAAACAGGGCTCTCGGTTTATCAATTGGTGCAAAGACCCACAAAGCAACGCCGCCGGCTCTTATACACATCTGACGCTGCCGACGAAGAGGAGAGTGTAGAGCCCGGTGGTGGCAGGAGCATTAAAAAAAAAAAGAGAAACAAAATA
>NZ_PJAP01000098.1:0-1294 GCF_002836795.1 Shewanella sp. 11B5
CCACCTGAATACCTATCGCTTTACCATTTTCTAGCAGAATGCTTTTCATGGAACAACGTGAGCGATATTGCGCGCCCAAGAGCTCGCCTTTTTCACGTAATGGGATGGTTATATCGCCACCAGTAGCACGTACACCTATTTTTACCCGCGCAACAGAGTGACCGCCATAGAGATATACGCCATCAGCAAACTTAACCCCATGAGACTGGGCCCATTCAAAAGCATCCTTCGCACCATACGCTATGGCATGTGCAAGTGTAGGGGTACTAAGCCCTTGACCGGAACTAAGGATGTCCTGCATAAATTTTTCTGGGCTATCATCAATTCCCAGTTTAGCTTGCTCGTCAAGGCCTGCTACAGCAAAGCCTGATCCATTCAAACAAGAGTTCCCGCCAAAAGCAGGCATTTTTTCTACCACTAATACACTCATGCCTAACTCTCTAGATTGAAGCGCTGTAGCCAGCCCACCAAACCCAGAGCCAACAATAACAACATCATAAGTTTCATCGAACTCATGCATAGGCTTTGCTTCAGCAGTCAATGACAAAGTAGTGCTACCTACCCCAGCAAGGGCGGCCGCCTTGATTATATTTCGTCGAGTTTGACTAAACACTTTTTCATTCATCATGTATCTCCTAGTTGATTCGGAGTAATGATATGTATGGAAACATGCCCAAAATGTAAGAAACATCACATTAACTTTCTTGCTAACCGACTGATGCTCATAGTGGTATGAGTTCTACTCACCGATTAGAGGCTGTAGATCTGTGCTGGTTACATTTTGAAATAAAAACGTGTTAATCGAGGCGAGTGGATTACTACCTCGCAGTCTAAGCTATTATCACTTCAAGAAGATGTACTCAACAATGAGTAAAACGTTTTTAGCCGAACCTTACAGGCAACGTTTGTTGGCCTTTCTACCGCGTTATCAGCTCTTAATGTAGAACAACGACACTACCAAGCCTCTGACTTGTAGCTCATGTTTACGTAATGGCTCACGATTCGCCGAAAAAACAACCTTAAAAGATCAGCTTCCCCTAATATAAAAGGCACAAAAAAATGCACCCAATTGTTATTTATGAATATATTTGCAGTATATGTCCTATGCGCTAATTTTATATAATGTTGAGTTTGTTGCTTGAGGTCATAACTTTTACATCAAAATGATGATTTTATCTGACCTATTTTGATAACAAACTTACAGGGAAACTAAAGTCGACCTTCGATTTGTTAGTTAGCCTAAATTGTGTTTATTAACGCAAATTGACTTCACATTTACAGACATTAGAGGTGA
>NZ_PJAP01000099.1:0-1288 GCF_002836795.1 Shewanella sp. 11B5
ATCCTATTCCTTGACGGGCATATTTCTCGTTTGCTGCAAAGTTGCGAGCGCCTAAGTATTAAGTGGCATCCAAGCGACTTATTAATACAACAATTGATCCTACTCGCCCAACAATACCCACAACATTGTATAAAGCTATTGCTGACGCGTGGAGTCGGTGGCCGTGGTTATCAGGCTCCTTTGAGCGCAAACGTTACAGAAGTCGTGTCAGTGCATCCCATTCCTGAGCATTATCTTGATTGGCAGCAAAGTGGTATCTCGCTAGCATCATCACCCATATGTCTTGGCAGGCAACCTCTTCTGGCTGGAATAAAACACCTTAATCGATTGGAACAGGTGCTCATAAAGTCACAACCGCTGCATAGTACTCATCAAGATTGGTTAGTGTTTGACTGTGACGGTAATGTGATAGAGTCATCCATGGCCAACATTTTTGTAGTCAAAAATGGTCATGTGTTTACCCCAGCAATAACCCATGCAGGTGTAAGTGGTGTGATGCGTGAGACATTAATTGATACTCTGCTCTGTCAGGGCATATCTGTTATGGCTACACAATTAACACTTGGTGATATTCAGGCAGCGGACAATATATTTATAACAAACAGTTTATTTGGCATTGTTGATGTAACTGCCATTGACGATTTTCAATTTAGCCGTTGGACGCAAACATCGCGATTCAGGCACATTTTGAGTGTGAATTTATCATCATGATTAAAACCATAAAAACCTTTTTTTTAGCCAGTCTTATTCCTCTATTTACAGTCGTTTGTCTTGGAGGATATTGGCTTGTCTCTGGCTTAATCGCTTACCAAAAACAGCCACTACAGTTAACTGAAATTCAAACGTTAACGGTTGAACCTGGCACCAGTGTGATTAAGCTTGCGCAACAACTAGAGCAACAATCATTGATTACCGATAGTTGGAAAGTTAAATATCTGGTCAAACTTGAACCTAAGCTTGCTCATATAAAAACCGGTCTGTATCAAATGATCCCTGGCGATACATTAGAAGCGTTATTAAAGCGATTATATTTAGGCCAACAAGTGGTTTTTAGCATCACCTTAATCGAAGGTAAAACTATTACCGAGTGGCAGCAAACATTGTCCACTACTGAGCATTTGGCAAAGAATACCGACGACTTTAATCAAGTGTTATTACAAAATGGTGATACTTCAGGTTTGCCTGAGGGTAAGTTCTATCCAGAAACATTCCATTATCATGCAGATGATAACTTACAGACGATTTTAAACCGCAGCTACACCATGATGCAGCTAAGCTTAGCGCAAGC
>NZ_PJAP01000100.1:0-1287 GCF_002836795.1 Shewanella sp. 11B5
CAGGTTTAAGTTTAATTCTGATAGCCATGGTATTGCCTAATGTAAAGTATAAAAGGGGTAAAAAGAGTTACCGCGCTCCCGATAACGATGGCATATAAACCTAATCGTAATTCATTATTTACTTGGGGGTAATGACTCAATAATTGAATGCATTAGCCTGGGGGCGACGAAGTGGGATCATAGCCTGTTTTGAGCCTAAAAACCTGACAAATAATTAAATGGTAAGCCTAGAGTTGTATGGTTAACGTCAATTCTGATGATTGAATTAATAATTATTGTTTATTCCATCATGTATTAACGGTTTTTTGTTGAGTTGGAGTGAGCTTAAAGGTTGATGCGCAATCAAGTATGGCTACATGATAGTGATGATCGACTGATTAACGAGATGCTTTTGCTCACAGCTAAAACAACCCAACAAGCATTCAGCGGCAACGATGCCCCCAGTATTTGAACACACTGATTATTGGTACTAGATAGTGACAATGATACTTGATTAGGCAACGACATTACCACGCGAAAAAACCAGAATGTAGCCTTTAAAGGGCAGTGCTAAATAGTCGGTGTGTATTGGTTTAAAATGGCTGCTGATAAAACCGAACTCTGCTAATTTTACACTGAGTTTATTTTTTCGGCCTCGGCCTGGGTCTACGATAATGACGTCACATTTTTCACTGGCATGGTTTTTAATAAAATAAGCCAATAACTGCACATGCTCATCTTCGTACAATAAATCACTGCCGATGATGACATCAAAGAGTCCCAGCTTGCTGGTATCATTGGCCCAATCTACTCGCTCAAAAGCAATGTTTTTACCATTGTTGAGTTTTGTGTTTCGATTAAGGAACTGCTCAACTTCTGGGTGATAGTCGGTTGCGGTTATATCGGCATGTTTTTCATTAAGAAGTAAGCTTGATAGTGCTATTCCACAGCCTATTTCTAGAATTCTTTTACCTTCGGTTTTGTAATCCAACATATAGTTAGCCAGCACTAAACTTGATGGCCATACAATGCCAAAAATAGGCCAGCTCGCAGAGGATATTCCAAGTTTTTCAGCTATGCCTGTAGGGTCATAAAATTCTTGATTATTACGTAAGGTACATAGATGAACATCTATGTCACCAAATTCAACTGTTTGGTAGCTTAAGCGTAGAGCTGTCATTGGGCCGTCTCAAAAATTGAGCGCTCAGCCAGCTATCGAGGACAAATAAATGACAAAACGAAGAGGTTTTAGTTAGGTTATAGCAGTTCGTTAGAAAGGCAATGTATTTAATAACGGTCAGGTTTTAT
>NZ_PJAP01000101.1:0-1285 GCF_002836795.1 Shewanella sp. 11B5
CCTAACTTATGGTTTTTTAAAAAACACTCTAATGACACTTCATTAAAATCTAGTGCGTCAAACAAATAAGGTGAATCCTTTAACGCTTGAAAAATAATTGAGTTTTGAAATTGACGAACCCATCGTTTATGAAAGTAATTCATTAGAGGCTCTGGCAGATAAATTTTTATAAGATCCGAACGTACTTTGTTATGCCCCAAAGCCTCAGAAACATCATTAATAGATTGTGTTTCGAGGTAAATTTGTAATGCTCTCGCTTTTCGAATACTACGAAGAGTAACAATCGATGATAATTTTTTTGCATCCGATTTACTTAAAATTAATTGCTGATCCTCATTATATGAATCGACATAAAATATTTGACTAGATTTGCTTGATATTACTAATAGTTTACCTACGTCTTTTGACCTGCTTGCGACTTGCAGATTTGCAGTTAACATGACAAAGCGCCAATCATTACCACCGTTTCTCTTTAATGACTCTCTTGCAAATCGGGTGTGTTCGATGAGTACATCAACAATAGACTTAGAATAATCTGTCAAAATTACTTCTTGCTGAGCATTTGTTGCACCTTTTCTATGTTTAAAGCTAACAGCTATCCAATTCTCCCCAACTTGTTTCAATCCAACTAGGTTTCCGTTTCTGTCGTACAACTCCCACTCTTGAAGCCAACTAGGTGTAATTTTTGGATGTTTAAGGATTATGAGTAAAGCTAAACATAATAAGGATTGAGGAGTCGGTAGGCACAATTCCTTTAGTAAAATCAATCCTTGAGCATCGAAACCCAAGTACTTCGTAGTCCTAGCACCCACACCAAAACCATAATGATAAAAAGTAGCTACGCTGTTGTCTAAATGATTAATACCTACTGGTATCACATTTTCTCTTGTTACATTACTTGGATGTGGTTTTATTTTTCCAGTTTCTCGAAAATTTTTATTTCGTTGTAATCGATACTTTATATCATCAAAAACTTTTTTACATATAATTCGGATATGCTCTAGATCTCGTTCTAACCGTTTTTTTATTAAATCTAATGCCTCATCATCTTTAATTTCCAAAGGAATATCAATAAGCCACCGTTCATTTTCTCTTTCACTAAAACTACCACCTATTGAAATACCGTGTTCACTTTTCATAGGCTCTTTAAACTCAGGTAATATAAACGGTTTATTTGGCTCATCAATATAACCTGTAGCAATAAAGCAATCAGAAAAAACCCTAATAGTACATGTCCAGTTCTTTATAAATGATTTAGGATCATTGTTTTTCATTAATGACTTAA
>NZ_PJAP01000102.1:0-1282 GCF_002836795.1 Shewanella sp. 11B5
TTTCGCTTTGGCAACGGCAGCAGCAATTCTAGCCTTTTTGTCATCGACTGAGGTTGCTGTAATAGTTGTATCTACTTCGATTGCCGGATTAACTTTGCTTATAGTATCGCTAGTCTGATCACCGTCTACGTCATTTTTCTCGGTAGAATCACCAGCGAATGCTGCTTTCCTGGCTTTCGCTTTGGCAACGGCTGCAGCAATTTTAGCTTTTTTGTCATCGGCCGGGTCTACTGCACTTGTTGTAGCCGTTTCATTTACCGGACTAACTTCGTTTACGGTATCGTTAGGCTGTTCGGCGTCTACGTCATTTTTCTCGGCAGATTCATTAGCTAATGCCGCTTTCTTGGCTTTAGCTCTGGCAATGGCAGCTGCAATTTGTGTTTTTTTGTCATTGGCGCGATCGATGGTGTCGACAGGCATATCATTTGTTACCGTAGCAACATCACTTTGATTATCTTTCTGAGACTGAGTAGCCAAGGCGGCTTTTTTAGCTTTCGCGCGTTCAATCGCAGCATTAACCGCTGTTTTCTTCGCGCTGGTAGCGTCTATTGCTGCTTTTGTTGTAGTGGTATCAGGTGTTGTTGCCGCAGGATCAGCAGTGATTCCTTCTGCTGCTTGTGCTTTTTTAGCAGCGATGCGTGCCATTGCAGCCGCTACCGCATCTTTATCACCGGATTTCATATTCGCTTGACGTTTAGCGGCTGCTTGTTTTGACTTTTCTTCGCGAGCATTTTTTTCATCTTCAAGTCGTTGCAAGCGTGTTTCGAAGCGAATTTTTGCTTGTTCAGCTTGTAGCTTTTCTTCAGCAGCATTTTTCAATGCTGATTTTGCGACACGATAATATTCAACTAAAGGAATGTCACTTGGGCATACGTAGCTGCAACAACCGCATTCAATACAATCTTTTAAATTGAAACTAGCAGCTTTGTCATATTCTTCGGCTTTTGCGTGCCAGAATAGTTGTTGCGGTAATAATAATGCGGGGCAAGCGACTGCACACTCACCACAACGAATGCAGGCTTTTTCATCTGGATCTGGGGCTATTTCTGCTTGGCTTGGTGTTAATAAACAGTTGGTGCCTTTTAATATAGGTACATCAAGATCGGCTAATGCGTATCCCATCATGGGGCCGCCAACGATGACTTTTTGTGAACTTTCTGGCTGGAAGCTGACTTGACTAAGGGCATCTTCAACTGTTGTGCCTATTCTAAGCCAATAGTTTCCGGGTTTACCGATGGATTCACCGGTTAACGTCACCACTCGTTCAATGAGTGGTTTACCT
>NZ_PJAP01000103.1:0-1278 GCF_002836795.1 Shewanella sp. 11B5
CATTTCAAACACCGCTTTACCACTTTCAAAATGATGACGATTTAGAATGCCCGCATCATCGAACTGGTTTAAGACTCTGTATACAGTTGCAAGGCCAATTTCCTCGCCTATTTCGAGTAACTTCTTATATAAGTCTTCTGCACTGATATGCTGGTTATCTGGGGATTGCATCAGTTCTAGAATTTTAACTCGCGGCAGGGTTATTTTTAATCCGGCTTTTTTGAGTGCTTGATTTCCATCTGTCATTGCTAATCTCTTGATTGCAGAACCAATCGGTTCATCGGTGGATATTCTAATCATTATATGTCTTGAGTCTAAAAACATAAACCTCTTAAGCTGCTTTATCAACCTATATAGAGGATATTTAGTAAAACAGTCACTTAAGCTGATAGTATTTGTTATGGATCGCACAATAAGCTTACTTATACTAAGGGATTATTGTGCCTATTCTGTTATCCGATATCATTATCAATCCTATAACATGAATTTTATGTGAATTTTTAGACCGTCTAATGACAACATTTTGTAACCTGGGCACTTATTTTTGATATGGTATTAAAAGTCATTACATTCTATCTTACATCATCACAATAAAGGACAAACAATGTACCGGCAAATTGTAGTGCTGACCGGCGCAGGTATTTCAGCTGAGTCGGGTATGAGCACATTTAGAGATCAGCATGGCTTGTGGGAACAGCATCATATTGAAGATGTTGCTACTCCTGAAGGCTATGCAAGAGATATAGAATTAGTTGAGCGTTTTTATAATAGCCGCTGGCAACAATTACACAGTGATGATGTCATTCCCAATGCTGCACATTTAGCGCTAGCGAAACTTGAAACAGAATTTACAGGTGAATTGCTAGTAATAACCCAAAATGTTGATGATTTACACGAGCGTGCGGGGTCTAAACGATTACTGCATATGCACGGTGAATTAGCAAAAGGTCGATGCCCACAATCGCTACAAACCTTTGTATTACGTGAACCTTTCGGTGTTGATAATTGCTGCACCTGTTGCATACCCGGGAAACGCCTGCGGCCACATATTGTGTGGTTTGGTGAAATGCCTTTTGGTATGGACAGAATTCACGATGCCTTAGATCACTGTGACTTATTTATTGCGATTGGTACATCGGGTACGGTTTACCCTGCGGCAGGTTTTGTCGATAGTGCGAATCACCACGGTGCTCAAACCGTGGAGGTTAATCTGGATCCTGCAGACCGTCATAGCCAGTTTCAATATCATTTTACCGGTAAAGCGGGTGCTATCTTACC
>NZ_PJAP01000104.1:0-1277 GCF_002836795.1 Shewanella sp. 11B5
TACGACGACAGCCTAATAATACCTTGCCATGGTTAGCATAACGAAAGGCATTACTTAGGAAGTTTTGCACAATTCTTACTAATAACGTTAAATCACTTTTGATGTATAACTTACTTGAATGACAATGAAAATCGATATGGTAATCTTTAGTTAGCACTGAAAACTCTGATTGCAACATAGAAAATAATTGTTCAACACAGATGATCGAAATATCCGGGATTATATTGCCACTTTCGATACGGGCTATTTCATTTAAGTCTAAGAGTAAATTGTTTGCTATCTCGAGTGAATTGTCTATTTGTTTTATTTGCTGTCGTTCTTGTCGGGACACTCTTGAACTTAAACATACAGCAGATGAAAATAGTCGAGCAGCGGATAATGGTTGCAATAAGTCATGGCTACAGGCACGTAAATATTGACTTTTTTTCAAATGCGCTTGCTCTGCTTTAAGCTGCGCATGGGCTAATTCTCGGTTGGCGTTTTCGAGTTCTAAGTTTGCTTGCTCTAATTCTTTAGTGCGTGATAATACGCGACTTTCAAGGTCGGTGTTCTCTTCTTTAAGGTAATTCTCTGTTTGACGAAACTCCGTAATATCGGAGAAAATCATCACAAAACCACCGCCGGGTATTGGGTTCCCCTCAATGTTAATGATTTTATCATTTGGTAGTTTTCGCTCTGACTTATGTTTACTACCAGCCCTTATAAATTGTAATCGTTTTTGAACTTGGGCTTCAATATCGAGTATGTAGTGTTTTTGATTAGCGAGGTTATAACGAATAAGTTGGCTTATTGGGCAACCGATATAAACCAGATCTTTGGGATAATTAAAAATGTCGAGATATTGTTTATTCCATGCGACTAAATTTAAATTTCCGTCAATGACTGATATACCTTCACTGGTATTCTCTATTGCTCCTTGTAATACCGAACGGCTAAATTCTAACTGCTGTGTTGAATTGTCTTTAACAATTTGGGCTACTTGGTCAAATGCTATGTCGCGACCACCTAAAGCGAAGGAAATAACGAGCTTTGCAGATGCTGAGCCCATAACACTGGCGAGAGTGTTTTCTGCATGAAATAACAAGGCTTCGTTGTAGGTTTTATGTTTTTTATTTTTGTGTGATTGATTAAATTGTGCAAAGCAATCGGTTGATTTTTCTTGGCCTATAAAGCGTGCAACGAGATATTCTAATTCGAGCAGATCAACTTTAGGTTGCTTAGGTAAATAAGGGAGCTGATTTTTATCTTCTTTATAAAAAAATTTACTCTGCATTTCT
>NZ_PJAP01000105.1:0-1276 GCF_002836795.1 Shewanella sp. 11B5
ATTATTTATCGAGGGGCATTACTATGAAAGGTCATCCTAAAGTCATCAGCCAACTCAATCGAGTACTCACCTGTGAGCTGACCGCCATTAACCAATATTTTTTACATGCTCGTATGTTTAAGCATTGGGGGTTGGAAAAGCTTAATGAGAAAGAGTATAAAAAATCGATTGAAGACATGAAGCATGCTGACAAGCTGATTGAACGTGTATTGTTTCTTGAAGGTTTACCTAACCTACAACAGTTAGATAAATTGCGCATTGGTGAGCATGCTGAAGAAATGCTTAGCTGTGATCTAGCTGCGATTACTGAACAAATTGCCATTTTGCGTGAAGCCATTAAGGTATGTGAAACTCAGCAAGATTATGTTAGCCGCGATTTATTTGAAGATTTACTCGAAGACGAAGAAGAGCATCTAGATTGGATTGAGTCGCAGCAAGAGCTTATCAATCAAACGGGTATTCAAAATTATCTTCAATCACAAATTAACGACTAATAGGAAATTATCATGAAAGGCCATCCAGAAGTCATCGACGCTTTAAATAGTTTATTAACTGGCGAATTGTCAGCCATGGATCAATATTTTGTCCATGCTCATATGTATGAAGATTGGGGATTCAATGAACTGTATACCCGTATTCTGCATGAGTCAGACGACGAGAAGTTGCATGCCGCTAAACTAGTTCAACGCATTTTGTTTTTAGAAGGCACTCCAGATGTTGGCAGCCGTGAAGCGTTGAATATTGGTAAAGATGTGCAAGAAATGCTGAGAAATGACCTTGCATACGAATATCATGTAGCAGATCATTTGCGTAAAGTTATCGCGCTATGTGAAGAAAAAGCGGATTACCAAAGCCGTGAAATTTTAGAAGTATTATTAGATGACACTGAATCTGACCACATGTACTGGTTAGAAAAACAATTAGGTCTTATTGAGCGTGTAGGTTTACAAAACTATTTACAGACCAAAATGTAATGTCTTAATTGATACGTTACATGTTAATAAAGCCCAACTGCGTTTGGGCTTTTTTGTGTCATTTCAACACTCATGTGGAGGCTCTGGAAGACAGGTTAACCGCATTAGTGCTTGCTTTTTGAACTATTCGTTTAACCTGCAAACAAAAAATAGTCCAAGCCATGAAGATTTTATGGGCTATAACAACTCATTAAGTAAACTATTTTTGTGTAAAAAACGTTCGGTGACTTCCCCCTACTCTGGAAGATATACATTAAAAGTGATAATGGTTTTTTCTAATTAAATTGATATATTTAGTTTTT
>NZ_PJAP01000106.1:0-1271 GCF_002836795.1 Shewanella sp. 11B5
ATTATTGTATTTATCTTATGGTATTTTTTATATAATTCCATTTATATTCTTGTTTGAATTCAGTTTTGTCATTATGAAGATTTACGAGAAAGTATTATACAAGTCTGATTTATTTGTTGCAATATTGATAATTCATGGGATGCAAATGGAAGTGCCTTATACTGTGGGTCTTCTTGTGAAGCTTTTTGTGGTTGGTTTATTCATTTATTGTATTTCTTTCTTCTTACCAAAAAGGAAAATGATGTTATGAATATTAGTTTTAAAGAGATCCGTCTTGATTGGCTTTGTGAGTCAGAGCTCGCATGTAGTGGTGGTGTTGTGCGTAAAGCGCTAACATTGACGAGTGCAGATAATGATAATATAAGCGTTTGTAAATTTATTTTTTTTAAGCAGACTAACAGACCAATTTGCATGCTCTTTATTGATGCATTATATATTGGGAAATCCCTCAATGATAAAATTGAATTGATCGCAAACAATTATAATCTAACTTGCTTTGTATCTGCAACTCATACTCATTACATGCCAAACATATCTAACGAATATAAGCACTTTGGATATGTTAATTTAGATTATTTGAAGTTTTTGTGCGATAAGATAGAAAATGTATTTAGAGAGTTTAGCCTATCTGCAAAATACGAATCTGTGATTAGTATTACAACATTATCAGATAATTACCCTGATGTACTATATCGTAGGCGTTCAATCAAAAGGCCTTATATTGATATTAGGCGGCTTTATAATCATATTAGTGCTTCTTGGATTCGAAAGCTAAAGTTTAAAGTATATGGAACTATTATGGCTCCTAATAAACAGGAGGGTGTAGTTAGTCCGTCTACAATTTTAACTCTAACTACAAAAAATACTAGTGTAGTGCTTTTTTCTAATGCAACTCACCCAACAAATGGTTTTTCAGATTCTTCATCAAGAGATATATACTCCATAGTTGAAAATAAGTTTGCTGAATTAGGTTCTAGTTTCATAGGCGCTCAGGGTTTTGCTTCTGATTTGAAAATAAACAGTACAGTTAAAATTAAAAATGTAAAAAGTTTGGTTAGGACAATTCTGTTTGGTGATTCTTTCAAGTCTCCGTCTAAATTTGAGTTAGATCGAAATGTAAGCTTATTGCTTAGATCTTCATTTCACCCTACAGAGTTATCTAATACTCCTTGCTCTGAACATGATTTATTATCAACTGAACTTTGGTTAGGGACATATGATCATTGCAGAAACAAAATTATATATAATTTCTCATTTTTAAAAATCAATAA
>NZ_PJAP01000375.1:0-7985 GCF_002836795.1 Shewanella sp. 11B5
CTAGTTTTTTAGCTGTTGTTTTTAAATGGTTTTCTATTTATGGGTATTTTGCGTAAAAATGTAAGCGCTTTCTTTTGGTGGCGTAATTGTTAATGGTTTAATTTGTAAATTGTCTGACAAATCGGCTGATAAAGAGGCATCTAAAACGATTAAGTTGGCCGTTCAATAGATAAGGATTTTCGGGAATCATATTATGCGGGGGCTTTTTACATAAAAAAGCACAAGCAATATACTGCTTATGCTTTTTCTGTTTAGGCTAAGTCTATTAATCGTGAGAAATGGCTTGAGATGAACTTCGTATAAATAACTCTGGCTTAAATGAACTCTCAACAATCACTTCTTTGTCATTATAGACTTCTTGAAGAACCCATCGTGCCGCCATTTTGCCCATTTCGTGAATAGGGTTACTCACGGTAGATAACTTGGGCGAAATATACTGTGGGAAGGGGATGTTATCGTAACCAATAAATGAAATGTCATCAGGTACGCGGATTCCGTGTTCTAAACACACCGCAATAGCCCCAGAGGCCATTTGATCATTCGCACACACAACTGCAGTGATGGTTTTATTCATCGACAATAAACGTTCCATCGCCTCACAACCGCCAGCTTCTTTAAAGTCACTTTCAATGCAAAGGGTGTCATCAAAATCGATATTGTATTGTTGCAATGCTCGTTTATGCCCTTTTAGACGATCTCTCACATCGAGCTTAAACAATGGCCCTGAAATGTATGCGATGTCTTTATGGCCAAGTGATAAAATGTGCTCGGTAGCCATGAAACCACCTTGTTCATTTTCAAGATAAACACAGCGTTCTTTGATAGCGTCGATATAGCGGTTAATAAATACCACAGGTGTTGAGCCTTTACTGAGTTCAATCAAGTAATCGTCTGATACAGCCTCAATGTCCAAAATAAGGGCATCACAGCCGCGACTCATTAAAAACTCAACCCCTTCTTTCTCTTGCTTCTCGTCGCTATGACCAGCAGCAATAATCACGTGCTTATTAGCTGTTCGAAGGGCGGTTTCAATTTCTGTCATCATAGGACCATAAAAAGGCCCGTCAAGCTGAGACACCAAAACCCCGACACTGTTTGAACAGTTCGAGGCAAGCGACTGTGCAATGGTATTAGGCCGGTAACCTAAGGCTTTCATTGCATCGAGTACTTTTTGTTTGGTTTTATCGCTGACTTTGGTGTTGTTGTTCATGACTCGGGACACAGTCGCCAGAGACACACCAGCCATTACGGATACATCGTAAATAGTTGCCATATAATGAGTATTTAAAAGCCATCTTGGAGCACATTGCTCCAAGACTAACATGCTTTTATTTTGCTTCTCTATTTAATTCTAAGTGAATTTGGTCCACTTTTTGATTATCTAAGGTGTACCAACGCATTACAAAAGCCACCACTAATGAACCAATAGCAGGGTAAATAGTGAATGATAATAATATTCCTTGTTGAGTATGCTCCGTTTGCATGGTATCAGGCTGATAACCATAACCCGCTAATAACCACCCCGCAGAAGCGCCACCAATGGCAACACCCAGTTTGATAAAGAAAATCACTGAAGAATAAATCATCCCGGTAATACGCACGCCGTTTTTATATTGGCCATAATCGACAACATCAGCCATTTTTGCCCACAATAGTGGGGTGGCCATGTTGAAGGTAAAGCCCCAGATAATAAACATGCCAAAGGCGAGTACGACTTGATCGCTAGGTACAAAGTAGCTCACTACGCACATCGCTGCCGCAAGGAGTTGCAAGGTGATATAAGCTTTAACTTTACAAAAGCGTTTAGCCAAAGGCTCAGCTAAAATACAGCCAAATATATTACCGACCATTCCTAGGGTGATAAAGAGGGTGATGGAGTCTGGCATGTTAAGGAAATATTTAACGTAGTAAATGGCTAAACTGGTGCGTAACACCATGCCTGATAATAAACATACTGCTGCAATAGCAAGGACACGCCACTGGTCATTTTTGAGCATGTCGGTAAAGTCTTTCTTAAAGCTAGATTGTTGATCAACCGGCGGGTGTAGGCGTTCCTTAGTGCCCCAGAAACAGGCTAAAAACATCGCAACGCCTAAGATGCTCATGGCGGTAATCGTCAGTTGATAACCTTTAGCTTGGTCGCCTTCACCTAAGTACTCAACAAGGGGTAAGGTTAAGCCTGAAACGAGTAAGCCGCCCAACATCGCAAATACAAAACGGTAAGATTGTACTGACACTCGCTCTTTTGGATCGGCCGTTAACACGCCGCCTAATGCACAATAAGGGATATTAATGGCGGTGTAGACCATCATAAGTGCGGTATAAGTGACGAAGGCATAAATCATTTTGCCGTCTTCGGTTAAGTCTGGGGTGGTAAAGGCTAAAACACTGATAAAACCAAAGGGTAGGGCAAACCACAAAAGATAAGGTCTAAACTTACCCCAGCGGGTATTGGTGCGGTCTGCTAGCGCGCCCATTAACGGATCGGTAACCGCATCAATTAAGCGTACTGCTAAAAACATGGTGCCGACAAATGCTGGCGAGATACCGAAAATGTCGGTATAGAAAAAAGTTAAAAACAGCATGACTGTTTGGAACACAATATTACTGGCAGTGTCCCCGAGTCCGTAAGCTATTTTTTCTCTGGTGCTTATCATACATGCCTCAATTATTGTTATTTGTTAAAATGATGCGACCGTTTGAATAGAACAAAGCCGTTTATACAACGGCTTTGTTCTGATTAACATATTATTTTCGTGCGCTAATAAAATCTCTATAAGCATGTGCACTGGCTTTTAAGGTGCGTTTTTGAGTTTCGTAGTCTACATAGACAATCCCAAAACGTTTTAAGTAGCCTTCAGCCCATTCAAAATTGTCCATTAAACTCCATGCAAAATAGCCGACAACATTAACACCTTGTTCAATGGCATTGTTTACTGCATTTAAGTGGGCGTTATAGTATTCGAGTCTGTCTTGATCATCCACTTTACCTTCTATCAATTTATCGTCCATTGCTGCGCCGTTTTCGGTAATGTAGATCGGCGGTAAAGGATAAAGTGCATGCAGTGAAGTCAATAAATCGGTAAAGGATTGTGGGTATATTTCCCAACCGATATCCGTTTTAGGTTTGTCGACCATATCAATTTGGCTAAAACCAGTGGCTGGATCTGCTTTGTACACTGCTCGGGTGTAAAAGTTGATGCCTAAAAAGTCGATAGGTTGAGCAATAATATCAAAGTCGCCTTGTTCAATAACGGGCATATCTTCAGTGGCGAAGTCATTAATAATCTCAGGATAGCAACGGTCAAACAGTGGTTTGATATACCATTGATTAAAGTATTGGTCGGCTTTACTGGCTGCTTCAACATCTGCGGCAGAGTCTGTTGCGCTATAACAAGGCGTGAAGTTAAGCACGATACCATTTTGGCTATTAGGGCTATTTTTTTGCAATACTTTCATGGCTAAACCATGAGCCAATAATAAATGGTGTGCAGATTGACGACCAAATGCTTTAGTGGCTAATCCTGGTGCATGAACACCAATTTCATAGCCTAAATATGAGCTGCAAAATGGTTCGTTAAACGTGGCGTAAGAATACACTCGATCGCCAAATGCTTGAGTGATTTTGTCGGCATAGTCTGCAAACAAATAAGCTGTTTCACGATTTAACCAGCCACCATTATCTTCAATATGTTGTGGTAAATCCCAATGGTATAAGGTCACAAAGGTTTTAATGCCACGACGATTTAGTTCATCAAGCAAATCAGTATAAAACGCGACACCTTGTGGATTGAGGCTGCCATCTTTATGCATTACGCGTGGCCACGAAATGGATAAGCGATAAGCGTCAACGCCCAGCGACTCAATTAAATCGACATCTTCACGCCATAACTTTACATGCTCGCATGCTTGCGAGCCGTCAGAGTTATCACGAATTTTACCTGGCGTCGCACAAAAGGTATCCCATATACAAGGAAGGCGAGAATCCACTGCGCCTTCAATTTGAAAAGAAGCAGTCGCCACACCAAAGGTGAACGCTTTTGAATGCATTTTGGAATCGGCTGGTAACATAATTTTCATATTTAAATTCACTTAGTATTAATTAATTGTGTCTATTTTTATGACTAACTTATTACGTTGAAACACCCTGATAAAAGGCCTTGTGCTACGTTAGCTACGCAGTAAAAAATAAGCTCTCGCGTTTAAAAATCGTTGACATCAGTTATCGATATGTTAAAAATGAAAGCGCTTACATTGAGATTAGTGATTAATTATCCAAAGGTCAATAATTGATTTGGCTAATTATTAAATCCTCATCTGCTTGCACAAGTGTGGAAATGATCATCAGTTAAATGTCTAGGGTTTACGGGGAATTAACTCTTGGCGTGAGATTATTGGTATCCATTCAATGGCGTTATGTACTGCAACCCAAGATAACTATTAACAACAATAAGGGAATGTCATGGCGACTTCACCGCTTCAACCTGAGTTGGCAAATGCCGATTCCACTCACCAGCAGGGTAACTTTCGTTTTGCCTTGATAGCGTTAACCTCGTTATTTTTTATGTGGGGTTTTTTAACGTGTTTAAATGATATTTTAATCCCTTACTTAAAAAACATGTTCGATCTTAATTACACCCAAGCAATGCTAGTGCAGTTCTGCTTTTTTGGTGCTTACTTTATTGTGTCAATTCCTGCTGGCGCGTTAGTGGGTAAGATTGGTTATCAAAAAGGCATTATTACCGGGTTAGTGATTGCTTGTGTGGGGTGTTTACTGTTTTATCCGTCGGCCAGTTATGGCTCTTATAATATGTTTTTATTCGCGTTTTTTATTCTTGCATCGGGTATTACTATCTTGCAGGTGTCAGCAAATCCTTATGTGAGTGTGTTAGGCCCAGCCGAAACCGCATCGTCGCGGTTGACCTTAACTCAAGCATTCAATTCATTAGGCACCACAGTAGCGCCATTTTTTGGTAGCTGGTTAATTTTGTCGACCGTTGAACATGACAGCAAAGTCACTGAGGTTGGCGAAGTCATCGGTCAGTTGTCTGTGCAGCAGCAAGCGAGTGCAGTACAAACGCCTTACCTTATTTTAGCCGCTGCATTATTCGTATTGGCATTCATTTTTATGTTGCTCAAACTACCTTTGTTGGGCAAGCGCGATACTCAATCAACTGCTGCGGTAAAAGGCAGTGCATGGCAATATCCGCATTTGGTGTTGGGTGCAGTCGGTATTTTTGTTTATGTTGGCGCAGAAGTCGGCATAGGCAGTTTTCTTATTAGCTTTATCACTAAAGATGGCACCGGTGGAGTGTCTGAATCGCAGGCGGCGCATTATATTGCCTATTATTTTGGTGGTGCTATGGTCGGCCGTTTTATCGGCGCTGCAGTGATGCAAAAAATCAAAGCAGGCAAGGTGTTAGCATTCAATGCGTTATGTGCGTGTATTTTAGTTGCAGCGGCAATCTTGAGTGCTGGCACCGTTGCGATGTGGGCATTACTGCTGGTGGGCTTGTGTAACTCAATTATGTTCCCAACCATTTTCAGTTTAGCGCTACAAGATTTAAAACGACACACCAGTCAAGGTTCGGGCATTTTATGTTTAGCTATCGTTGGTGGGGCGGTTCTACCGTTATTGCAAGGCATGCTAGCTGACAGCATGGGAATTCAATTTGCCTTTATTTTACCTTTATTATGCTACGGGTTTATTGGTTATTACGGTTTGATTGGATGTGATGCAAAACGTCCAGTATTCGTAGATAAGGTATAAGGAAAGATCATGAGATTAACTCAATTACCGCTTACTGCTAGCGTCAATAAGCCTACTAAAACAAGCTTAGTTGCTTTAGGAATATTGCTGGGATTAAGTGGGTGTGGCGAGAATAACAACGTCAATCAACAAGATAAACAAACAGCAGTTACCCCAGTCATGGTCGATGATACAGCGGCTAAATCTTCGTTAGCCATTTGGCCTGATCTTAAGCCTGCTATCGCCAAAGATACGGCCTTAGAAGCTAAAATCGATGCCTTAGTCGCTAAAATGACCATTGAGCAAAAAGTCGCGCAAATGATCCAACCTGAGATCCGTGATATTACCGTTGAAGACATGCGTAAATATGGTTTTGGTTCGTACCTTAACGGTGGTGGCGCATACCCTAACAATGACAAATACGCGACACCGGCAGATTGGATTGCGCTCGCTGAGTCTTTGTATCAAGCATCAATTGATGACAGTGTTGATGGGATTAATATTCCAACCATGTGGGGCACCGATGCCGTACACGGTCATAACAATGTTATCGGCGCGACGTTGTTTCCGCATAACATTGGTTTAGGGGCAGCGAATAACCCTAAGTTAATTGAACAGATTGCCGCTATAACGGCAAAAGAAGTGATGGTGACCGGTATCGATTGGGTATTTGCACCCACAGTTGCCGTAGTGAGAGACGATCGCTGGGGTCGAACTTATGAAGGTTATTCAGAAGACCCACAAATCGTCAAAGCCTATTCTTACGCCATCGTTGAAGGTCTACAAGGTTCAGTTAATGGTGACTTTTTATCTGATCAACATGTGATTTCAACCGTTAAGCACTTTTTAGGCGATGGCGGCACTGAAAATGGCATCGATCAAGGCGATAATATTGCCAGCGAACAAGACTTATATGACATACATGCACAAGGCTATGTGGGGGGACTCAATGCTGGGGCACAAAGTGTTATGGCATCATTTAACAGCTGGCATGGGGTTAAAAACCATGGCAATAAATATCTGTTAACCGATGTGCTTAAAGATAAATTACATTTCGATGGTTTTGTTGTGGGTGATTGGAACGGTCACGGACAAGTCGCTAACTGTACCAATGAGTCGTGTGCGCAAGCCGTTAATGCCGGTTTAGATATCTTTATGGTGCCAACGGCGGCGTGGAAACCTTTATATGAAAACACCATAGCGCAGGTAAATAATGGCGACATTAGCCAAGCGCGTATTGATGATGCGGTTAAGCGTATTTTACGGGTTAAGTTCCGTGCGGGTTTATTTGATAAGCCAAGCCCTGCCAATCGTCCATTATCGGGCAAAACAGAATTAATTGGCCAAGCAAGTCACCGTGACGTTGCCCGTCAAGCCGTTCGTGAGTCATTAGTGCTGCTTAAAAACAATCAAGGTTTATTGCCTTTAGCACCAAACGCAAAGGTGTTGGTGGCGGGGGATGCCGCGGACAATATCGGTAAACAATCTGGTGGTTGGTCAATTACGTGGCAGGGCACTGATAATCAAAATAGCGACTTTCCTGGTGCGACATCAATTTACGCTGGTATTAATAAATTGGTGGCTCAAGCTGGCGGTAAAGCAACATTGAGTGTTGCAGGTGAATTTGATCCACAGCAGAAACCTGATGTTGCGATTGTTGTGTTTGGTGAAGAGCCGTATGCAGAAGGTAACGGCGACATTGATAACTTAGAATATCAACGTGGAGACAAGCGTGACCTTGCTTTATTGCATAAGTTAACAGCGCAAGGTATTCCCGTGGTATCTGTGTTTATCAGTGGCCGCCCTATGTGGGTTAATGCTGAGTTAAACAGCTCTGATGCATTTGTCGCCGCTTGGTTACCAGGCTCTGAAGGTCAAGGCGTAGCAGATGTTTTATTCACTCAGGCTGATGGTAAAGTTTCGCACGATTTTGTCGGTAAATTATCATTCTCATGGCCTGCGACACCACAGCAAACTCAAGTGAATGTGCCATTAGCTCAACACAATACGGAACAAGCACCAGCTGATTATCAGCCGCTTATACCTTATGGCTATGGCTTAACATATCAATCTACTGCCAGTGATGCGGTCGTGTTAGATAATTTGTCGGAAGACAATTTAGCTGCAACGCAAACTCTAGTCGACTTACCTTTGTTTGAGCGTGCAGTGAAATCACCGTGGTCAATGTACATCGCTAACGCGTCTGAGCGCCAAGGGTTAAGCAGTAGCGTTGCGC
>NZ_PJAP01000107.1:0-1267 GCF_002836795.1 Shewanella sp. 11B5
ATGTAAATTAATGACCAATGCGGTCCAGTTTCTGAATCAGTTCCATTTTTATAGCGCTAGGTGTTTGACTGTGCCAGTAGCCACTCACGTAAGCAAACAGCGGTAACATAAACATAATAGTCAGTAACACAATCAGTAATCCTCTGGCCGAAAGCGGGATACCATTACGAGTACTAAATTGCAGCGCTTGTTTTTTAGGGCAAGCAGACACACAACGCATGCAAGCTTGGCATTCGTCTGAGCGGATATTTTTTTGAGTATGCACCGATATATTGGCAGGGCAGGCACGAGTGCACTTATCACAATTCATGCCTTTGGTTTCAATTAAACAATGTTGAGTATCACGACGAATTTTAAACGGGCTTAAAAAACTTACAATGCCCAACAACGCGCCATAAGGGCAAATGTAACGGCAAAAACCTTGGCGACGCCATGCGGCTAAGGCAAAGATCATTCCAAAACCGATTAAGGCCACCATTGATGGCATCATAAAAAACACTGCCATTTTTAAGTCAGCCACTTTGTGGTAATTACCCGCTAAGTAGTTTGGAATGCTTGCTGATGGCATCGAAATAACCAAATAAAGCAGTGCCGCTAATAATAAATATTTAACCATTCTGAGTGGCCAGTCTATCCACGCCGGCGGTAATAACTCTGCATGAATAACACGTTTTCTCAGTTTATAAAGGTACTCACCTGCTAATCCTAGTGGACAAGCCCAACCACAAAATGCTCGCTTACACACTACACCTGTGAGCAATACTACACACAGCATCACTACAGCAGCAGGATGGTTTTGATCCCACAATCCGAGGGTTAAAATAGCTTTTAGTTCTATGCCGCCCGCAATAGGTAAAAATGCATCACCGACATCAGGCCTCATTAACCAGGGTGTTTCTCCAGCATACAATAATCCAGCATTGATGGCATATTGCACTCCAACCAATAACATTGAAAGGGCAAAGAAATGTTGGCAAATCTCACGTACTGCATTGGGCCGGCCTTCTGCATTGGCAAACGCAGGTTGATATTGTCCTATTGCGGTAACAACTAATACCGCACCCAACAATATGAGTAAAAGCGGCCAGAAAAAGCTAGCAAGAGTCGCGCCGAGCAATAATGCCCCGCTGACCAATGCACCCCATTTTTTGCCACCCCAATACAGTAAGCTGGTGCTATATACTAAGGCTAGCATTAAGGTAATTGATTCGATTGTACTCATAGAGGGTGCCTATAGTGTTTTATTTTCTATTAATAATGATAAAAG
>NZ_PJAP01000108.1:0-1262 GCF_002836795.1 Shewanella sp. 11B5
AATCCTATTATTGATCAAGTTGAAACCCTGTTACCGCAAACTCAATGCGGCCAGTGTGGTTACCCTGGTTGCCGCCCTTATGCTGAGGCAATAGCGAATGGCGATAAAATCAATAAATGCCCTCCAGGTGGTACTGCTACCATGGAAAAGATTGCTGAGCTTATGGGGGTTGAACCTGAAGCATTAGGCGAAGAGGCGCAAGCCAGTGTAAAAAAAGTCGCTTACATCCGTGAAGATGAATGTATTGGTTGTACCAAATGTATTCAAGCCTGTCCGGTTGATGCTATTTTAGGCGCCGGTAAATTAATGCACACCGTTATTGCCAAAGATTGTACTGGCTGTGACTTATGTGTTGAGCCTTGTCCTGTCGATTGTATTGATATGATCCCAGTTGAAACCACAATACAAAATTGGGATTGGAAGTTACGTGCTATCCCTGTCAACGTGATTAATCCTGAGCAAGAGGACAAACGGTGCTAACGTTATTAGAGCAATTAGATAAAGGTACTTTGTGGCGCTCTCCTGGCGGGATCCATCCACCTGAACTTAAATCACTTTCCAATCAAAGCACCATCGCATCTTTGCCACTGCAATCGCGATTTGTGATACCGGTTCCTCTTGTTGGTCAACAAGCGACCTTGAGTGTCAAGGTCGGCGACTCGGTCTTAAAAGGACAACCACTCACTGAAGGTGCTGGTTTTATTTATTTACCCGTTCATGCTCCTACTTCAGGGACCGTTGTCGCGATTGAGCAACATAGTAGCAACCATGCCTCATCATTGCCCGTGTTGAGTTGCATTATCGAAGCTGATGGTCTTGATACTTGGTGTGAACTTACCTCAAGTAAAATTGAACAACTGTCCAAAGCCGATATTTTAGTCAAAATAAAGCAAGCAGGTATTGCAGGAATGGGCGGTGCTGCGTTTCCAAGCCATGTCAAACTCAATCCAGCGAGTGAAATCGATTTAGTCATTATTAATGGAGTAGAGTGCGAACCCTACATTAGTGCTGACGATCGATTAATGCGTGAATTCAGTGATGAAATATTAACTGGTATTAGTATTATTCATCATTTGCTTAACCCACAGCGTATTATCATCGCTATTGAAGATAATAAACCTGAAGCGGCCCAAGCAATGGAGTCTGCTATTCGTCGCAGTTCATTGCCTAACGACATGATCCGCGTCACCGTAATTCCGACTAAGTACCCTTCTGGTGGCGAAAAACAACTTATTCAAATTATTACTGGCAAAGAAGTACCC
>NZ_PJAP01000109.1:0-1260 GCF_002836795.1 Shewanella sp. 11B5
TGTAGTGGCATAGTTATTTTGGCCACCTAAATAGAGGTGATATTATTGCCTCGTAGATAACTTTAGGTGAGCACATGAGATCGACAACCAGAAAAACATTTAGCGCTGAATTCAAACTTGAAGCAGCCCAATTAGTCCTCGATAAAAACCACACAATCATTCAAGCTGCAAAAGCAATGAACGTGGGTAAATCGACTATGGATAAGTGGGTGAGGCAGTTAACATTAGAACGCCAGGGTGGCACTCCCAAAGCATCTCCGATTACCCCAGAACAAATTGAAATCCGTGAACTGAAGAAGCAAATAGCGCGTCTTGAGGAGCATAATCTAATCCTAAAAAAGGCTACCGCTCTCTTGATGTCAGACTCGATGAACAATTTACGCTGATCAGCGCACTCAAGCAGAGCCACTCTATTCTCACAATTTGTAATGCATTCAAAGTGCATCGAAGTAGCTATAAATATTGGCTAAAAAGAAAAGAACATATCGATGCTGATTTTACAATTTTATGCAGTGAAGTGAAGGCCGCGCATCGTATTAGTAATGGCTCTGCCGGTGCTCGAACGATAGCGCAATTAGTGACTAACAAAGGGATTAATCTCAGTCGTTATCGAGCCCGTAATCTAATGAAAGAGCTTGGGTTATTGAGCTGCCAGCAGCCTAAGCACTCTTATAGGAAAGCTGCACAAGAGCATGTCGCTATCCCGAATACGCTTAATCGGCAGTTTGCCGTAACTCAACCGGATAAAGTGTGGTGTGGCGATGTAACGTATGTTTGGGTCGGTAATCGTTGGGCATATTTAGCGGTTGTTCTAGACTTATTTGCCCGCAAACCTGTTGGGTGGGCTTTGTCATTATCGCCTGACAGCGAGCTGACCTCTAAAGCCTTGAAAATGGCATTTGAGTTAAGGAGGAAACCTGAGAGTGTGATATATCACAGCGACCAAGGTTCACATTACACAAGCTTGAAGTTCAGACAGTTATTATGGCGTCTTCAGATTGAGCAAAGCATGAGTCGACGCGGGAATTGTTGGGATAACGCACCAATGGAGCGTTTCTTTAGAAGTTTGAAATCTGAATGGGTACCCGCAAGTGGCTATGGGAATTTTACAGAAGCAGACAAAGCGATCACAAATTACATCACTGGATATTACAGTGAAACTAGACCCCATCAATATAATGGTGGGTTAACGCCAAATGAGTCAGAACGTTTATATTGGAATGACTCTAAAACCGTGGCCAATTTTACTTGACCACTACA
>NZ_PJAP01000110.1:0-1251 GCF_002836795.1 Shewanella sp. 11B5
CATAATGTATTATGCTCTTATCGTTTTAGTTTGCGTAAAACACACATCAAATTGTTAAAGTTTATTTTATTCGAATTGAAAAACGACTGTGAATCAATTTTCATACTGTTGTGCTTTCCAACCGCATCAATCAATTTATCTTGAGCAAACCCATGCAGTCTTTATGACTTTTAAAACAATTTTAATCAATTAATAGCCATCATCAAAACAATCATCGTTAACTTTCGCCTAACCTAAATTGCGCTAACAAAGGATAATGGTCCGAGCTTTGGGTTGTAATCACCTCGGATGACTCTAAGGTTAGTCCCCGATAATAAAGGTGATCAATAGGATAGCCCATCACTGTTGTACGTTTGTCATCTTCTGGGATGACCGCTATTAAGCCTAATTGATTTGTCATCAGGGTTAACATCGTCAGCCTAGCTTGGCGCCAAGTATTTAAATCACCACCGAAAATGATCGGTCCTTTATGAGCACTCAACGCTGGCAGTAGCTGCTGTAACTGCACAGCATAACTGTCTAAAGCATACTCAAAGTTAATACTGTGCAGGTTAGCCACCAGCAGAGTTTCACCATTCGATAAGGGGAAGTAACTTAACAAACTCGACTTGGGAAACTGTATTAGGGGTTCGGCTGTCAAATATCCGCAACTTTCACTCGCCGCAACCTGAGATAAACTCATTACTCCAAGTGGTATATGGTCCTGGCTAAATGCTTGCACCATTGCCAATTGTTGGTGATTTTGTTGACGCCATAACTGAAATTCGTCAGATAACTTCACCTCTTGCAGCAACAATAATTGATTTTTTTCAGCTAACCGACTGAGCAGCGTTTGCCAGCCAGCATTTTGCTGCTTATAGACATTCCAGCTCGCGACTGCCAATTGGCCATCAGTATCCAATTTAGCGATAGGTAGCAACACATTGAGCAGCAAACGACTCTTGTTCATTATTAATCACTTGAGGTTCTGTCGCTAAATGCACAAATTTTGGCGCAACCACAACTGTCGTCATCAACAACATGACGATAACCAGACTTCCCCATCGAGCAAGCCCAAGCAATTTACGCTTTGGCTGTAAGGTCGATGTTGGCTTTGAGCGAAAAATACCGATGGATAAATACCTCTATTAGTTTTGGGTGTGCTATCTAAAATTGTTGCTAGAAATTGGTTAACTGTAGCTTTAGCCTTAGCTCCTTAGCTTTAGTAACTTTTAGTAACTCTAGCTTTACTAACATTTGACTGATTAACGC
>NZ_PJAP01000111.1:0-1248 GCF_002836795.1 Shewanella sp. 11B5
TTTCATTTATTGGTTTGTTTTTAGAAGCCAGTGTGTTGGTAAAGTTAGTTATGCTGACCTTGTTGGCATTATCGATTGCCTCATGGGCAGTGATCATTCAACGCAACAAATTATTAGGCTCTGCAAGAGTTAAGTCATTACGTTTTGAAGAAACGTTTTGGTCAGGTGTTGATTTAAACCGTCTTTACAAAGAATTAATAGCACGTGGTAGTGCTATCTCTGGTTTAGAATCGATGTTTGTGGCAGGTTTTAAAGAATATACTCGTTTGAGCAAAGTAAACAGTAAAGCACCTGAAGCTGTTATGGATGGAACTTCTCGAGCAATGCGAGTGAGTTTGTCGCGAGAAATGGAAAAGCTTGAAAACCATTTGCCGCTATTGGCAACGATTGGTTCTACCAGCCCATACATTGGTTTGTTTGGGACGGTATGGGGAATTATGAATTCCTTTATTGCACTGGGCGCCGTTGAAAATGCCACTCTTGCCATGGTTGCACCAGGTATTGCAGAAGCATTGATTGCAACCGCAATGGGCTTGTTTGCTGCTATACCTGCCGTTATTGGTTATAACCGTTTTACAACGCAAGTTGATAAAATTGAAATGACTTATGCTAACTTTATGGAAGAATTCTCCAACATATTGCAACGTCAAGCGTATAGCGAGAAGGAAGCTGTTTAATGTATCAGCGTAAACGTCGTCGTCCAGTTGCAGAAATCAACGTTGTACCTTACATCGACGTGATGTTGGTGTTGTTGATTATTTTTATGGTGACAGCGCCTATTGTATCGCAAGGAGTCAAAGTAGAATTACCTCAAGGTAATGCCGAGTCTTTACCACCTGATAGTAAGCCTCCTATCGTTGCATCGATTGACGCGGCTGGACAATATTTCTTGAATATCGGCAGTAGTTCTAACTCTGAAGTTATGGACTTAGAACAAGTGTCGACTGAAGTTGGAGCGTTAATCCAGCTTGAACCGTTAAGGCCTGTGGTAGTAAAAGCTGACCGCACGATACCTTATGAAAGCGTTATTCAATTAATGATTAGTTTGCAAGGTGCTGGTGTGCCTGCTGTAGGGTTAATGACCGATTCACCGAAGGAGAAATAGGTGGCTGGAAATTCAGATTTAACCGTGCCAGTTTCTATTTCTGCTGGTATTCATATTGGATTTATCGTCATTCTTGCTTTAGGCATTAGTTTTGATGATAAGCCCAAGCAAATGCAAACGGCAGCAAGTGCACCTGCCGTTCA
>NZ_PJAP01000112.1:0-1247 GCF_002836795.1 Shewanella sp. 11B5
GCCTCAAGTTCAGAGTTGAACTTATACATTTTCAAGTAAGGCTAACTCGTTGTTGGACAAAAATGAGCTAGAAACTTTGCTATAGCTCAGGTAGTTTGGATTAGGAATAGTAAGCGTAAAAATCAGATAACAAAGGCAAGAGCTGATCCTATCTTCAAGCTTAATAAAATCTTAACATCAGTTCTTAGCGTACTTTTTCAGCCAGTCAGATACTAAGAAATCCAATATAGGATTGCCCGTTTTTCTTACAAAACCTGAAAGGTCTTTATCACTCTTGAACTGTGAGTAAGAAGTGAAAATTTTAGCTAATGATTTGTCTGTCATGCTTCCAAAACACTTCTGATTAATCTTATCCGCTTCTGTCAATATGCTATAAACAAGACCGACCCCTTCTTGTTCACAGATGTCAAAAGGCTCAAGTTGACTTTCCAATACTGCTCTTATCGCTGGGATATCTCGCTCATACATATGTAAAGAGTCAGTAAAGTGCCTTTGATAACCAACATCTATTCCTATTTCTCTTGCGATGAAGCAATGAAGAGTTTGAAAGACAAAAAAATTGTAAGGGATTCCCCTGTGGATATCGTTAGATCTATTTATGATGGTCATGTCTAACTTACTGTCTCTCACTTTTAACATTATTGATGTATTGCATGGTATATCTTTAGAACTTGTATTTGTTAAGTCATCAGGTGAATACATGTTCAAAACACATCTTCGAGATTCTGGAGATTTTTGCAGTTCATCTATAGCAAATTGAATCTGGTCATAGCCGAAATGGTATCTAAGCCTGTACCCATAAGCGCCATTTAAAATTGTTCCATCATCTGAAAAATCATCATACTTCTTCAGATAGTAGTTCAGTGTATCAAGACTATTGAGTCCTTTGACTACCCAAGCTGCTTCTGCAATTGCAAAAAACGGATTGATAGCTCTGTGGTTTAATGTGATTAAATTCAGTTTATTAGGAGCTAGTTCGAAGGCGACGGGTCCGAGATCATAGACCATACCTACACGAGACATAGTAGGTGAATCAATACTTAAACAATCTTTTAAAGCGGAACAATATAGTTTATTGCAGCTTTCTCCCTGATAAATTCTCACTCTAGCCCCCCAAATCTCGCTTTATTCTTCTCCAGTTTATTGAGGAACCCTTTTTCTAAATCAACGTTGAATTGGTTCGCGATTTTTACTAGATAAATGAATGTGTCTATGAGTTCTTCATCCAAATCTGATTTTACATCATT
>NZ_PJAP01000113.1:0-1246 GCF_002836795.1 Shewanella sp. 11B5
ACGATTCATAAGTTGGCATTGTGGTATTTGATCCCTTTTATTAGTTTACATTTAGCAGGGATTTTAGTGGCGGAGTCAGGCAACGATAAAGGCATCGTGTCGAAAATGATTGGCGGCTAATGTTAGTTTCCTTTTTTGAATGGCATAAATGGTCTTTACGATATCTTTACAATGCTTAAGTAAATCTTAAGATTGGTGGCTTATGTTGTTTGCTATCGGTTCATTAGGTGAAAATATGATGTCAATTGGGTTATTTTGTCATTTTCGTAACATTAAGTTTATCGCGTTGAGTTTGGCTATTGGGTTAGGTGTTAATGCCCAAGCTCAAGCCGCTCCCTCATTAGAACATGATGTGTTAGATCAACAAGGCGCACGTGTCAGTCTGCAACAGTTTGCTGGCAAAGTGGTTTATGTTGATTTTTGGGCATCTTGGTGTGCTCCGTGCCGTAAATCATTTCCGTGGATGAATGCAATTCAGGCTAAATATCAACAGCAAGGTTTAGAGGTTGTAGCGATTAATCTTGATGTTGATACCGCCTTAGCCCATGAGTTTTTGAGCAAGCTGCCAGCAACATTTAATCTTCGTTTTGATCCTGAAGGTGATATCGCTCAAGCCTTTGACTTACAGGGTATGCCAAGTAGCTTTTTGTTCAATCGTAAAGGTGAATTAGTGCAAACTCACATGGGTTTTTTTAATGAAAACATTCCCGCCTACGAGCAAGAAATCCAAATGTTGTTACAGGAGTAAATTGATGACAAAAGCATTTTATCAACCATTTGCCAAAGCTGCCGTGGCATTAGCCATTGTCAGTAGTTTGGTTGGCTGTTCGAGCTTAGGTGTACAACCTTGGGAAAAAGATCAATTAGCCCGTGCTGATATGGCTTTGAACAGCGAAAAACTCGATCTCGCGTTAGATGATCATATTTACTTTAGCAAAGAAGGCACCAGTGGTGGTCGCTCATTAGCGGGCGGAGGTTGTGGATGCAACTAACATCTAAGCAAAGTATTGCCAGTGCGTTGGCATTGGCAAGCTGTAGTTTGTTGAGTCAACAGGCCAGTGCTGCAGAACCTATTCCTGCCACTGATGATTGGAAGGTCGATGCTGCCATTATGTATTATGGTGAGCAAGACCGTGTTCAAGCCGCAGAAGCGATTGGTAATGTACAAAAAGCCTTTGGTGATAGTTCGTTATTGGACCTTAAAATTGTGGTCGACAGTTTAACGGGTGCATCAGCTTCTGGTGCA
>NZ_PJAP01000114.1:0-1244 GCF_002836795.1 Shewanella sp. 11B5
GCACCAAGAATGTTTCTCAGTGAAACTTCACTCATCATCTCTGACTCTTCTACACAAGGAATGGCTTTAAACTCTTTTACACCATCGATCTTTACAAGTTGTAATTCGTCGAAAGTTGCAATACCTTTATTGGCAACTGGAATAATTTTACCACCATATATTAAAGAATGAAGAACATGCGGATTTCCTTGTAAATGCTTACGTGTAAATAGGCCTAATTTCGTTGAATTAATCGTACTTTGGTAATAGCCATTTTTGTTTAACCAGCAACACACTTTCACTCTATCACAATCTGAAAAATTCAAAACTGACTCATCAGGAAGTAATGAACGAGAAAGATATGGATAATCTTTCGAAAACAATTTAGCCTCGTGGTCACTAACACAAGATACTTTTTCTATTAAAAACTTACGAACCTTATTAGTATAATCATATAGACCATTTAAGGTGCCGCTTTCACCGTATTTAATCATTAAATCCATAAAAAAGTCGCTGGATAAACCAGACAAGTGTTGCTCTGTAAGGTTACTAGCCTCACTATGAATGAGTATGCTATTAATAAGTGAAATAATTAATAATATCCCTATATTTACCGATATCCCTTTTTTAAATTTCCCTGCATTTTCACGTGGGTTATCAGTGGCAGTAATCCAATATTTAAATGCTCTAAGAAGCGGAGAATGACTTGAATGCGTAAGTTTTTTACCATCACTTAAAGTAACAGCGCTCCAATCAATAAATCTTTTATAAGAAGTACCATTATCTTTTATTTCGATATGCCACTGAGGCGCTATAAAGTCATTCAACAACCAATATGGCTTTCGTTCATCATAGTCGTAAATCCCAGTAACATTATTCGTCGCGATTCTTAAGGCTCTAAAATCATTATTCTCGATAGAAGCATTGTAGAGCTCTTTTAACTCGGCATTTGTAAGTTCTGAGAGAGTTTTAGATTTATTTACAATACATTCAATTAATTTTTCCGGCATAATAAATTCTCTTTAAATTGTTTTAAATTTAGTGGATTATTGACCGCTGAATCATAAAGAGAAATAGTTTCTATGGGGGGTCGTCTAAACTTCTCTCCATCTTGACTCAAACTAAAATGACTCAATATAAAAACTGCTGATTCATACCATTTTTGAACTATAGGTTTGAATAAATCTTCTTGAGTAGCATTATCAACTATATGTTGAATAGCCAAAAGAACTTGAAACAAAGGAGTGCTAAGTGTAAACACCAAT
>NZ_PJAP01000115.1:0-1241 GCF_002836795.1 Shewanella sp. 11B5
CTAAAGCTATGGACACAAAGATTTAAGCGATCAAAAGTTGCGGTTTAAGACGATCAAAAGTTGAGTGGAATTGTGCATCATCAAATGTAGGGTAAAATACTATTAATTCATTCACTTAATGGGTTTATTTTTTAGGTGAAATTGAATAGCAGAGATCAAGCCTATAAAACAACAACGTAACACCCTAAAATTTTCATATGTAGTGAAGCACTGCGCTTGTCCTCCCCGCAGTGCACCGAGCCGGAAGGACCCATTTAATTTTAACTAGTAATTGATAACCATTATTACGTTGGTTTAAATTTAGGATTTAGAAAAAAATACTTTCTTAATATCCACAAACACCTTGTTAAGAACTAATACTTCTATATTTAATAGCTTTATCTAGCATTCTGCGGCGCTCTAAAATAGTATCTTTATCAGTTGGAAGATCTAAGAAGTTATTAGCTTGAGCTAAACTATTAAATTCTTTGGTATTACGCAGATGGAACATTATAAGTTGTATAAAATAGAACTGTAGTTGAAAACAATAAGTCTTTGCCTTTTCACTTTGTTCGCCTATGTGGACACTTTTATTTCTGAATTCTCTCAGATGCTCAAGAATTTGATGATGATAGTTTACCTCGGTAAATATGAAAGCACACCTTTTAGTTACTGCATCATAATTAGATTCAGAAGGTGCTGCGATACATTCAAGAGCCCCCCACATTCTCAACAAGGCTGTATTATGATCCGATTCATCTAATGCTCTAACATATCGAAGTAACCCATCTTTTAATACATCACTATATCTACACTCATCTAGTCTACCAATAGACCATAAAAGATCCTTTTTTAATTTGTCATCTTTCGATATATAGGGCTTTCTTATAACAAATCCTGGTTCAAACCATACAGTGCCATTAGCTGCACTAGAACCATTGTCATTGTGAAGACTATGTACTTCAACTAAACGAATACAGTTTATCGGTAAGTAACTATCCCCAAATAATTCCATACTAGCGTTAGAAAACATACAAAGAAGCGCTCTAATAGTATCTAAAGACCTAATGGCTCGAGATGATGCACCGTGAACAGTTTTCGATTTCGTTGTAACAATTATTTTGCTATAACCCAAATGCTCAGTGGCAAACTTAGTATTCGCGTTGTTAATAACTTCATTTCTACAATCATATTTCTTCGGGTAGGTTGTAACCACTTTTAATATTGCTTTATCAAAAGCTAGTCGTTTAAAGGGTAAACTC
>NZ_PJAP01000116.1:0-1235 GCF_002836795.1 Shewanella sp. 11B5
AACTAGAGCTAAATTAACTAAAGCGTACTGGCTCTAGTAAATCACCTACCAACTGCCCACGCCAACCAACCAAGAGTATCGGTGTTGGTGTTTGCTTGTTGTGGTATAACCATAATAGAAATTCATGAATATGGCGTTTAGAACCAACAAATTCTAATGCGACGTTTTCACGCTCACATAATTCAGTTAAGACTGTTTTAACTTCTTTAAAAGCTGATTTATAACCAGACTTAAGCGCCACAACATCAACTTCTTCAGGGAGATTAATTAAATCTGCCGTCGCCATAACCGTTAATAAATCTTTGCCGTGAATACGTTTCTCTTGATCTGTTAAGTCATTTAAACTATTCAATTCCGCTAATGTGGTTGGTTGTTTTTTGGCTAATGCAATTAATGCATGGTCTTTTACAACAAAACCTAGCGCAAGATTACGGCTTACCGCTTTGGCTAAACGCCATTTTGCCAATACTTTTAAATAGGCTAGCTGCTGACTCGATAGTTGAAACGCATTTTTTACTTTAAGGTAGACGCTGTCGCCTTCTGGCAATGACATGCGCCCTTCGGTCATACGCTGACCTTCTTCAAACAACCATTCAACACGATTATCTGCAGCAAGCTTCTGTTGCAGCTGTGGGTATAATTGATACAAGTAAAACACATCATTAGCCGCATACTGTAATTGTGCATCAGAAAGCGGACGATTCATCCAATCCGTGCGTGACTCACCTTTATCTATTTCGACTTGCAAGCATGCGTCAACCAGCTTGGCATAACCTAAACCATGGCCTAAACCAGCAAAGCTTGCAGCTATTTGGCTATCAAATAGTGGGCTTGGCTGGCATTCACCGTAATGAGCAAATACTTCGAGATCTTCACTGCATGAATGCACTAATTTGACAATATTTTGGTCAGTTAATAACTGCCAAAATGGGCTTAAATCGGTAATCGCAACCGGATCAATTAAGGCTAAAGTTTTGCCATCATAGGCTTGAATAAGGCCTAATTTAGCATAATAGGTTCGAGTGCGGACAAACTCAGTATCTAGCACCAGTAAGGTGCTTTGTTGGTATTGTTCAACTAATGACAACAGGCTGGCATCATCACTGATATATTCAAACGTTAACAAAATAGGCTCCGCTAAAAAAATGTGTGAGCAATACGATAAGCTGATAACAACCAAACATAAAAAAGCCGGCTCAGTTGCCGGCTTTGATTTTACGCTTTCTTAACTTCAT
>NZ_PJAP01000376.1:0-7951 GCF_002836795.1 Shewanella sp. 11B5
ATAAATTGTTAAAGAGCGGACTTGGTAACTAGCGTTAGACGCTGCGTTCCGTGTCAGTGGGGTGTATTATAGGGAAAACAATTTATAGCGCAAGGGCTTTCTACGGTTTTAATGGTTATTACGCCCCAACTGCACACTATTTGAACTTAAAGCCATGTTTATTGATGTTTTCGCTGACTTTATAGGCAAAATTTGCATGCTATAGCGAACATCAAATTTATATTAGTTACCTATATAAGGCTTATTATGCGGCTCACAGTAGTATAAGCGGGTAATTTAGCATGTTGAGTCTAAAAAATTACTGAAACGACGTTAATTTCATGTTAACTCCGTAGCCGCATTTTGTAGCGCGAACGATTTAGCCTTATTGGATGACATATCTTTATTTGGCTAAGGGGATTTGTATCAGCAAAAAATAAGCTGATTAGTATAGAAAGGAAGAGAAAGACTAAAACGTGGTAAATGGTTACATTGAAAATCGCTGTTCATATATAAGTGGTGAAAGCTTAAATATGAACAGCTGAAATAATAGCTTTTAGTTCGCGATTCTATTATTTGGCGAGTAATTGACTTAGCAGACTCGGAACATCAGCGATACTGTCAACAACTGCACTCGCAAGTTCAATTCCGGCTTCGTCTACTACTTTACCTGAACGAACCAAAATGGCAGTGTTAATGCCAGCCGCTTTTGCTGCGCGTATATCATCAGCTTTATCGCCCACCATGACTGACTGGCTCATATCAATTTTCAAAAATTCTGCAGCATCTAGCATCATGCCGGGTTTGGGCTTTCTGCAATCGCAATCTTGCTTATATTCACCTAGGCCTTTTTGTGGATGATGCGGGCAATAGTAGATACCATCAAGTTCGACACCTTTATCGGCAAAGTTCCAATCCATCCATTCCGTTAAATGATGAAAATCATCCTCACTGTACATACCACGAGCAATGCCAGATTGATTGGTCACCACTATTAATAGGTAACCCATCTGCTTTAATGCGAGACACGCTTCAAATACACCGTCGATATATTCAAAGTCGTCCACGGTATGAACATAACCATTGTCTTTATTGATCACACCATCACGATCGAGAAATACTGCTTTATTCAACCTAACACTCCTTAAACTCTATACTGTGTCGATTATCCCATTGAGATGAATTTGGGGCCAGATAATCTGAATAATTTTGTTAATTTGTTCATTTACCGCGGTTTTATGAGCTTAATCTGCATAATTGTATAGGTTTCACTTTATAAAGCGGCGGCTAAGCGTTACCCTTGCCCGAAGAAATTAGTGATTATTATAGAATACATGAGCAATATACCTCCTATTATTCATAAAACGCGTACGCAACTTGTTGTTGAGGCGCTCAGAGAACGGATCCTTTCTGGTGATATACAAGGAGGAGAACCGCTTAGGCAGTCTGCTATAGCAGAACAGTTAAATGTAAGTCGAATTCCCGTTCGTGAAGCTTTAGTTCAATTAGAAGCTGAAGGTTTGATTAATTTCGAACCACACAAAGGCGCAACGGCAACATTGTTATCTGTTGAACAAGTCACTGAATTATTTGAACTGCGCGCTATGATCGAATCAGATTTGTTGGCTAAGGCCATCCCTAACCTATCTGACAAAGATCTTGTTGAAGCTGAAGCCGTACTGGTTCAACTTGAATTGGCATTTAAACTGAAAGAATCAGTAGCAAGTTGGAGTGAACTGAACACTCGATTCCATACCCGTTTATACCAAGCAGCTAATCGTCCTCATACAATGGAAGTGGTTAACGGTTTAAACACTAATTGCGATCGCTATATTCGTCTGCAGTTGTTATTTACTGGCGGGATACCTATCGCTGAAAGAGAACATCGAGTGTTACTCGAATTATGTAAAAATCGCGACATCGAAAAAGCCACAACTTTACTGCGTGAGCATATCTTGCATGCTTCGGCTTCGATCACGAAACTGGTAGAACAAAAGATTAAGTCATAATAACAATAATAAACCTTAGTCATGATCATTTAAGCATTTAACATCAGCTGGTTAATGTCAGACCATTGATGTTGTAAATAAATTTAATTAACTATTGAAACATATTGAGAGAACTTCTTATGCAGTATGCACACATTACCGGTTGGGGTAAGTCAGTTCCACCCGCAACATTGACCAATGACGATTTAGCGACATTCATGGAAACGACAGATGAATGGATCAAAACACGTACTGGAATTAGTAAGCGTAACATTAGTCACGTTAATACTTCTGAAATGGCTTCGGTTGCCGCTAAGCATGCGCTTGCCGCAGCAGGGATTGATGGCAGTGAATTAGATTTAATTATTCTGGCCACCGCCAGCCCTGATACCTTGATCCCCAATATTGCATCAACGGTACAGGCAAATATTGGTGCTACCTGTGGTGCATTTGACATTAACGCTGCTTGCAGTGGCTTTTTGTATGGTGTTGGCTTGGCCAGCTCAATGATTAAGAGTGGCCAAAGTAAGAAGATTCTGATTATTGGCGCTGAACGTTTATCTTTTTATTTGGATTGGTCTCGACGTGAAACAGCAGTGTTATTTGGTGACGGAGCTGGTGCAGTTGTACTTGAGGCCAGTGACCAACCTGGTGGTGTATTAGGTTATGAATTAAATAACGATCCTGAAGGTCGCGATATTTTAAAGTCTAACTTTGGCACCCAGATGGATAGATTTGACAATGACTCATTGGATTTTTACATTCATATCAATGGTCAAGATGTGTTTAAACGTGCAATTCATGGCATGGGAAGTTTAAGTAATAAGGTATTAGACAACTGTGGTATCAGCATCGACGATGTCGACTTTGTTATTCCACATCAGGCAAACGAACGTATTATCGATACGCTAGTCAGCCGAATGAAAATTCCAAAAGAAAAAGCCTTCGTCAATATCGCTGATTATGGCAATACGTCTGCAGCGACTATCCCGATTGCGATTTGCGATGCGTTATCTCAAGGTAGAATTGAAGCCAATCAGACTATTCTGTCTTGCGCGTTTGGTGCTGGATTAACCTCAGCGGCCTTACTGCTAAAATGGGGGGAACGCACCACGCCAATTAACACCAGTGATGCTGCATTACCGCCTTGCGATAAAACCGCACTTGAATTGATTAAACCTGCAGTTGATTATTTTTTCAATAAAGCTAAAAAAGCAGAATAAGCTGTCTTCAGTGTTTAATAGACAAGCCAGTCTCGATGACTGGCTTTTTTCTTTTCTAACGAGACACATTGATTAAGTCTTTAACCGACAACTTTTTAATATCACCCATCGCCGAAACTTGAGCCAGCAACAATTCAGCACAAGATAATGCATCAATAAGCGCATTGTGAGCAGAATAAACGGGTAAACGGTAACGTTCACGGCTTGCATTCAAGCGTAACGAACCTTCTTTTAATACAGGCTGTTGCATTAAGCAGCGCTTCTTTTCTATGGCTAGTGTATCAATAAATACCAACGGAATTGATTGTCCAAAACAGCGTATCAACTGCTGCTGAATAAACTGTATGTCCAACGGTGCATGGTGCGCGACCAAAATATAGCCCTTTGTTTTTGATAAAAACCAATCAATTGCCTCTGCTAACGTTAAGGCCATGTGCAATTGGTTATCCACAATACCGTGAACCGTCGCGCTCTGCCCCACACTGCCGCTAATAGAAATCATCATATGTTGTGCTTTATCAAGCGGAATGACCCCGTTGATAATCGGCACTAAACCGATACTGATGACTTGATCATGGATTGGATCTAAGCCAGTCATTTCAAGATCAATCGCCATCAAAGGTGCATCTAGAAATGGTTTTGTTAACGCAGGCGTTATTGCTTCTAAATACGTGTTGAGTAATGAAGGTAAAGTGGTCATTTTTTTACGCCATAACACCGCTTTTATCCACCAAAAACTGGCCACTAAAAGCTCCTCATGAACTTAAGTTTTATACCTGCTTGGGCATCATGTACTACTTTGAATGCATCACGAAGCTGATGGCGCATTAATGAAGAAAGGTGTTGTGGTTTTAGATAATTGTTCACAGGTAAGTTATTGGTGGCTTGATAGCCTTGATTAGCTAAACGCATGTGCGCAATGAACTCATGGGCATCCGCCAAATTAAGTGCATCTTTACGATTAATAATATTAGCGTCCATTAACGCTCTGATCCGCTTAGCAGTATTAACCTCTTTGATGCCAGCACTTAAGGCATACACTCTGGCAATGTCATTAATTAATGCACTTCCTTTGTGTTTTAAATCCATGCCTTTCACCTCACTACCATCACGCTCAAGGACAAACTTCCTAAAAAAGCCCAATGGTGGTGATTCAGTTAACGAGTTGCCCGTCATTCCGGCAAGGAAAATATCATTATTTTGTGTAGATGCTAAAACATCATCTTGCAGTTCACTGAATAAACTCAATGGCCCAAACACTGGGCGCATATCAAAAAATATACTGGCATGCATTAAGGCTTTTGGTTCTGGGGTATTCACCCATCTTGAAAACAGCCCTTTCCACTTCACCAGTGATAAGCGCCATTTGGGGTTTTGCGCCATAATGTCACCAGGACAATAAATATAACCACATTCATCTAAGCCCTTACATACTGCTTTTGTTAATGCTTCAAAATAAGCGGCGGCAAATTCATCGGGGTCGTGGGCCAGCAATAAACCATTATCTTGGTCAGAACAAGCAACTTGATCTTGCCTACCTTGGGAACCAAAAGCCAACCAACAAAACGCCATTGGTGCTTGACCTAAAATTTGTTGATTCAATTCAATTAGCCGACGCGTTAATGCATCGGTTACCGACGTTAATACTCTACCTATTTCTTCTGCTCTAGCATCTGCGCTGATCAAATTTTGCAATAGTAACGGAATTTGCTTACTCACTTGAATAAGCTTTTCGATACTACCTTGCCGCCCTATTTCGCCAATAAGCAGTAAGGGCTGCGAACTTTGCGAACGTAATATATCAGTACTGGTGATCATCCCTAATGCACGACTACCATCAACCACAGGTAAGTGGTGAATATTATGTTCACTCATCGCCAACATTGCTTCGAACACTAGCGCGTTGGCGTGAGTTGTCACGGGATTGATGGTCATGGCTTGACTCACCAGCGTATTGACGTCTAAGCCTTCTGCCATAACTCGATTACGTAAATCTCGATCGGTCAAAATACCGGTTAATTTTTGATTATCGATAACGAGCACCGATGAAACCCGGTGTTCACGCATTAATTTAGCCGCATCCATAACACTGGCGTGAGCGTCGATGATAATAGGCTGAGATGACATGATGGAAGTAATACGGCTAGTCGTGGTCAAGTCTTTAGCACTAAATTTAGTTTCATTGCGTAGGCGTTTAGCAAAAGCACGGGCAAAAAACTGATCAAAGCTCCGATGTTCGGAACGTAATTTGGCAAAGACTGATTGTGGTAAATGATAAACCAAACCATCTTCTAAAATAGCCACTTTATTAACCACTTTTTCACCCGATAATAAGGTGGAAAAACCAAAACACTCACCTTCGCCAACTCGGTCAACCAACACACCTTCAGGGTCACGCACTTCGAATGCACCGCTACGAACAATGTACAATTTTGGATTGTCTTTATCGAACTCAACAAAGGCAGACGCTTTACTGTAATAACCGATGCTAATCTTTCTAGCACAATATTGAATACTCTCTTTAGGTAGCGTGTCGAAAGGCGAATGAGCCGCTAAAAACTGTTCTACTGGTTGTAACTCACTGGCATCCATTAATCATTTCCCTATTGTGCATGGGCGAACAATATCACTATAGCAAAGCGTTTCGCTTATCTGCTATAGGACTAAAGCCCAACAAAAAGAGCGCCTAAGCGCTCTTTTTAAACAGTGTTGATAACCGCAGGTTAATGATCGTGTGCTTCGCCTGACCCTTTAGGGAAACGAATTGACTCAACCATTGCGACTATTTCGTCAGGGATTTTAGCGGTGACTTTACTGACAGCAAAAGCGACACCAAAGTTAACCATCATTCCCACCATACCAATACCTTCTGGTGAGATACCCAGTAACCAATTTTCAGATGAATTGGCTGCCGGATTGATAAACTTGAAGTAGGCAATATAACTAGCCGTAAATAATAGCCCGATCACCATGCCTGAAATAGCACCTTCTTTATTCATGGTTCTAGAGAAAATACCCATGATAATAGCTGGGAATAACGAGGCTGCAGCGAGACCAAATGCAATGGCCACCACCGCGGCTACGAATCCAGGAGGATTAATACCAAAATAACCCGCCATAACAACCCCGAAACCGGCGGCTATTCGTGCATACATTAACTCTTTCTTATCCGAAATATCCGGCATTAGATTTTTCTTGAGTAAATCGTGCGACACAGATGTTGAAATTACCAGTAATAAACCCGCAGAGGTAGACAAGGCTGCGGCTAACCCCCCCGCGGCAACTAGTGCAATAACCCATGCTGGAAGATTAGCAATTTCAGGCGTGGCAAGAACCATAATATCTCGGTCAATGTTCATCTCATTTTTTTCACCATTGGTGTAAAAAATCTTGCCATCGTTATTCTTATCGTCCCATGTAATTAAACCCGTTTTTTCCCAGTTTTTAATCCACGTTGGCGCTGTTTCATAAGGCACGCCAGTTGATTCTGGTCCATTGATGGTTTCAATCATATTAACGCGAGAGAAAGCAGACAATGCAGGAATAGTGGTGTACATAATAGCGATAAAGACTAATGCCCAGCCCGCTGAAATACGTGCATCTTTTACTTTAGGTACAGTAAAGAAACGTACAATCACATGCGGTAAGCCCGCTGTACCAAACATTAATGCACCAGTAATGAAAAACACATCAATCATCGATTTTGAGCCTTCGGTATATTGGGAGAACCCGAGTTCTGCCGATAATCCATCGAGCTTATCGAGTAAGTACACCCCCGTACCATTACCTGCGGCATCAATCATCTCAGCGCCAAAACCAATTTGCGGCAATATATGACCCGTCATCATTACAGAGATGAAGATAGCAGGAACCATAAAGGCAAAAATAAGTACGCAGTATTGTGCTACCTGAGTGTAAGTAATCCCTTTCATGCCACCTAATACAGCATAAAAGAACACCACTGCCATACCAATATACACACCGGTTTCTACGTCAACTTCTAAGAAACGAGAGAACACTACGCCAACACCACGCATTTGCCCTGCAATGTAAGTAAAACAAATAAAGATGGCACAAATAACTGCGACAGTTCGTGCAGTCTGAGAGTAGTAACGATCACCAATAAAGTCTGGAACCGTAAACTTACCAAATTTACGTAAATAAGGTGCCATACATAAGGCTAATAGCACATAACCGCCAGTCCAACCCATAAGGTAAACAGAGCCATCATAACCGGTAAAAGACACAATACCGGCTAATGAAATAAACGATGCTGCTGACATCCAGTCCGCTGCAGTTGCCATACCATTTAGAACAGGGTGAACGCCACCACCGGCTACATAAAACTCTTTAGTTGAACCCGCTCGAGACCAAATGGCGATCCCGATGTACAGCGCAAAAGTCGCGCCGACAATTAAATATGTTAGTGTTTGAACATCCATTTTTAGTGCTCCTTAGTCTTCCTGAACATTGTATTTTTTGTCTAATGTATTAGCTTTCGCTACATAAACAAAAATCAGCGCCACGAATACATACATTGCACCCTGCTGCGCAAACCAGAAACCCAGTTTGAATCCCATAAAGGTAATTTCGTTTAACACATCAACTAGTAAAATACCGCAGCCAAATGACACTGCAGCCCAAATTGCAAGCAAGCTAAGTACTAATCGTAAATTCTCACGCCAGTAACCCGCTGCCTTATCGTTATTTTCAAAACTCATTGCGACTCCCCTAAGTTATTTTTTGTAAAGCCATTGTTAA
>NZ_PJAP01000117.1:0-1233 GCF_002836795.1 Shewanella sp. 11B5
TTGTGTGTTTCCCTTGTTTGTTCGAGGAAAAACTCACCTGCATTTAATGGTAATGATGGTGCTATATTTCCCGTTGCACTCACACACCCAATCCCAAATACAGCCACAGATCCTACTACTAACACTACTTTTAATATCAATTTGCATTACTCAATAAATTACGCACATAAAAATTACGATCTGTACTCAGCTGATGTCGATTAGATTCCAATGCCGCTTTTTTGAAATCACTAGCCTTGATATGTATATTAAAATTAACAAATTTATTACTCAACCTTGTCAATCCAAGATTAAAAATCATATCAAATAATGCTAGCTTAACATCGTCAGGGTAAGTCGAGAACGTAGAGTATCCATAGAGACCTTTTAACTCTTTTTCAAAATTTACAATATGAGAGTCCCTAATTACATCAATATCTGTATTAAGAAGTTCCAACTTAGTAAATTTTTTGTAATAAGCAGCATTAGGTAGTTTCTGTGCGCCCTGAACTCTAACCCATTGTGCTTTTATGAGGTTAAACTCATCTTCAATCTGCTGAGCGGTTGCGGGCACACGCGTACTACTAACAAAAAAAGGTACCTTTTGAGCAGCCTGAACATCGGTCATCATATGCCCAACACCTACAGTGACTTGACCGACAGTATCTAAATACATATGCGGTACACGCCCCTCATATTTCTCTAGATTTTTCTTCAAAATCACTTTGAGTGAACCTGAAATAGGTACTACTAAAGCCGCCAAATGTGCACTTAATTTTTCGTTAAACTTACGATGGGAGCGACCGTTTACATCGATTTTTCCGTCAGGACGAACCATGCCAACAGGTTTACTTTGAAATATCTTAATCGCTGCGACTGTTTTTGAATGCTCTGGACGAGAACCCAATCTACCGTCCTCAACCAGTTTTATTGTAGGTGGTATAAGTCCTAATAAATTATTTAGTGCTCCCTGCACGGCTTTCACATCATTTGGTGTATTTACACCGCCCACCCCTACAGATTGAGTGATTATTAACTTAGCCATTGTTACTCCTTGTAAATGTCTAAACGTTTTAATTAGCACTGACTTATAAAATTTGTAACTTATTAGTGCATCTAAACAAAATCTAGAAAATCTAGAAAATCTAGAAAATCTATAGAAAGAATATACTTGAAATAGTAAACAGGTTAAATCATCAGAAATGATAGCTTTAAAATTAAAAACAATTACTTATGATAGTTTTAGAATAGATT
>NZ_PJAP01000118.1:0-1232 GCF_002836795.1 Shewanella sp. 11B5
TTGCAAAAGCTATCGCCTTAGGGCGAACTCAGTACCATCAAGATGGTACTGAATTGATATTTTACTTTTTAGCAACATAGCGCATTAGCTTGCCGACGTTACCCCCAGTTCATAAGACCAATGAGTCCATCAAGAGCATTTTTAGCCCAACCTTCTTCGAGTTTTTTTGTGTCATATTCAATCTCCTTTAAAGTGACGCTTCAAGAATGCGACGGGCATCAGTTGGGGTGATGTCTTTGTGTTCGCCAAGGGCTGTCATGCCATGTTCCTGCAAGGCGCTAACGATAAGTTCAATTTCTGCTGCGGCAATACCGTAGTCGCTCAATCGAGTCTTGATCCCTAATTGCTCGAAAAACGCACGTGTAGCGTCTATTGCTGCGTCAATTCGCACAGCATCTGTGCCTTCGGTGATCCCCCAAACATTGCTTGCATATTGCAGTAATTTTTCGTGCTTGTGGCCACGCTGATCATTCAATAGTGACGGTAACACGACGGCAAGAGTTCGGGCGTGGTCTGTATCATTGAGCGCGGTGATTTCATGTCCGATCATGTGAGAAGCCCAATCTTGTGGCACTCCGGCACCGATTAATCCATTCAAAGCCAGTGTGGCGGTCCACATCAGACTTGCACGAATGTCATAATCTTCTGGTGTCTCTAGCGCTTTAGGGCCAAACTCAATAATGGTGCGTAGCAGAGACTCGGCAAAACCATCCTGCACGAGTGCGCCACTGGGATAAGTCAGATACTGCTCGATAATATGCACAAAGGCATCTGCAGCGCCATTGGCAATCTGACGCGCAGGCAGCGTATAGGTGAGTTCAGGATCGAGGACCGAAAAAATTGGGTAGCAATGTGGACTTCTAAAAGGAAGCTTGGCTATTTTCTCAGGGTTGGTTATCACCCCACCATTGTTCATTTCAGATCCTGTTGCAGGCAATGTAAGCACAGTTCCAAACGGCATTGCCGCGGTCACTTTTGCAGTGCCGGCAGTAAGGATCTCCCAGGGGTCACCTACATAAAGCGACGCCATCGCGATAAATTTAGTCGCATCAATGACAGATCCGCCACCAACGGCAAGCAAAAAGGTGATGTTGTTATCAGCGATTACTTTGACGGCATTAAGGGTCGTGGCATAACGAGGATTTGGTTCTATGCCACCAAACTCGACCAATGTGCGACCAGAAAGTGCTGTTCTAACTTGTTCTAATACACTGGTTCGTTCCGCGCTACCA
>NZ_PJAP01000119.1:0-1231 GCF_002836795.1 Shewanella sp. 11B5
ACCATTACTCACCATTAATTGCTCAGCAGGACTATACCGTTAAAGAATCGCTTTCTTTTGTGGACCGCATGTTTGCTGGCAAGTTAACCCCATTGGTTGCCGGTTTTGCGCAAAAGAACAAGCTGTCGGCAGAAGATGTCGCCGAACTGCAAACCTTACTTGATGATTGGCAGAAGGAACAAAAGTGATGATTAATTGGTTTATGGAACAAACCATCTCATTGAGCGTGGTGTGTTTAGTATTACTGGTATTGCACCGGTTTATATTGTCTAAATTTGGGGCGCACTATACCTATTTTATGTGGATATCCGTGCCACTCTTAATCATTGCAGATTTACTGCAAATGATATTACCGCACCACTTTAGCTGGTTTGGTAGCAATAACGCAGCCTCAATCATCCAGCAGTATTATGTGTTTGCTAGCGATACCGCTGCGTTGTCGGCAGGCTTATTTGACTTATTATATCTGCCATATCTCTACGGTATCGTTATCACGTTATTAGTCGCTAATATCGTGATGGAATACGGCTACCTGCAACGGTTAATCCAGCGTGGATGTCAGCTAGATATTCCTTCTGTAAAGCTTAACGTATTAGCCCATCCAGATATTGAATCACCTATGCTCGCAGGGTTTATTACCCCCAGTATTTTGGTACCAACAAGCTTTACGTTACTCGAAGAAAGCCAGCAGCAAGCCATTATTCAGCATGAGATTTATCACTATCAACGTGGTGATTTATGGGCAAATGCCCTGGCTTATGGATTAACCGTATTGTTTTGGTTCAATCCGTTGATGTGGTTGAGCTATCGCCGTTTTAGACAAGATCAAGAATTGTCATGCGATGCGCAGGTCACTGCCAGCATGAAAGCCCAAGCTAAAATTGCCTATAGCAGAACACTACTGGCCTATTCACAACATGCACCTTTGAGCATGTTACACACCCATTATGGGGATAAAACCATCTTAAAAGAGAGGATCTTACAGATGAAAAAGCAACATGGAAAAAGCACCTTAACATTGATTGGAATGACATTGGCTATTGGTGTTGGTGCCTTTATGTTTAATCAGCAGGTATTTGCAGGTAATAATCTTAGCGTTGAAAACAAAGCCGATGCTATGGCGATGCCTGTGATAAGAATTGAGCCTAGCTACCCAATTGATGCTGCTAAAGAAGGGCTTAATGGCTATGTGCAAATGTCATTTGATATCAGTCCAAATGGCAGTGTGAAC
>NZ_PJAP01000120.1:0-1229 GCF_002836795.1 Shewanella sp. 11B5
TTCTTACTTCAAAACTGACTACACGGTAAGGTTAAAATCGTTTATCTTTGAATTAACATGTTGATAAGGTGATAACCGTTTGCATTTTTTCCCCTTGCCCTACAAACTCTGATCTCACCTTAATCGGATTACTGTAACCCTAAATCGAAATCATAATTTTTTAAGTTCGTAAAACAATAAGTTCCGTGAAACAAACTGAGATATCGTTATTCTCAATTAAGGAGCAATAATGGGATTTTTACTACTTTTCTCAATGAGTGTTATCAATTACTGTTTGAAGCGCCTTCTAATCGCGACAGGAATGTTCTCTTTCATGCTTTCTACTATCGGATTAGTTGCCATCGCGCTGGCGGCAACTAATCACGCCCATGCTGAGGTCATTGATATTGTACGTTTTCATCAACCGCACCCTAAGGAAGATCTGCGCTACCTTTATACTACTGAATTAATAGAGCTCTCATTAAAGAAAACCCAACCGCTTTATGGGGATTATCGTATCCAGCAATCTCATAACCCCATGGCGAGGGATCGTGTTTTAAGGCAGCTAATCAAAGGGCAAACAATTAATGCTTTTGTAGCCGCAACCAATTCAGAATGGGAAAGTAAAACTATTCCTATTCGTATTCCAATTTTCAAAGGTTTGCTTAGTTATCGTTTATTATTAATTAATGCCAAAGATCAATATAAGTTTAATAAAATTATCGATGCAGAGCAGCTTAAGCAGCTACAAGCCGGACTCAAACCACAGTGGACAACCACTTTGTTAATGCAAGCCAACAACTTCCCCATTGTCAAAGGAAATACCTATAAGGGCCTATTTGCTATGCTCAGTCGTGGTAGATTTGATTATTTCCCACGTGGAATCAATGAAATATTTGTTGAATTTGATAAAAATCATGATCAATTTCCCAATATTGTCATTGAAGCAAACTTGGTGATTTATTTACCATCGCCATCTTATCTATTTATTAGCCAAACTCATCCGAGGCTTGCAGATCGTATTTCGACCGGACTGGAAATGATGGTAATTGATGGTAGTTTTGATGAGATTTTTTATCGCTATCATAGTGAAAATATTAAAAAAGCAAAACTAGAAAATAGACGAGTTATCAACATAGAAAATACTTGGCTTCCTCCTTTAACACCTTTATCTAACAAATCATTATGGTACCAACCTGATTTCAAATAATGGTATTAAGCTCATTTATAAACTGAGCTTAATACCATTA
>NZ_PJAP01000121.1:0-1228 GCF_002836795.1 Shewanella sp. 11B5
TCAACCCGAAACAGTTCAATCAACATTTCAGCTTTACTGCGCGTTAAAAATAACTGAGCGCCACGCGCCTCTGGACGTACTGAGTACAATAATGCACGCACACGGTCACCAGGACGGAAAGATTCACGGCTGATTAAGTCTTCTTTAAATAACACGCCATCAGCATTGTTACCTAAATCAACAACTACGCTTTCACGGGTGCTTTTCTTAACAACACCAGTAACAATCTCACCTTCACGTTCAATAAATTGTTCAACAATTTGTGCACGTTCAGCTTCACGTACTTTCTGTACGATAACTTGTTTAGCGGTTTGCGTGGTGATACGGTCAAATGCAACTGAGTCGATTTGATCTTCAATAAACTCACCCACTTGAATCTCTGGTTCTTCATAACGAGCGGCTTCAAACGTAATTTCGCTGTATGGGTTTTCCAGAGCTTCACCTTGATCGTCAACCACCATCCAACGACGGAAAGTGTCGTAATGGCCTGTTTTACGATCAATAGCTACGCGAACTTCAATATCGCCTTCATATTTTTTCTTTGTTGCGGTAGCCAGTGCAATTTCTAGCGCTTCGAAAATTTTCTCGCGCGGAAGGCCTTTCTCATTGGAAACCGCTTCTGCGACTAGCAGGATCTCTTTATTCATTTGGTCTTGCCTCGTTCTTCACCTGAAACTATCAAAACTTAGCTATAACGTTGCCTTTACGGATATTATCCAAAGCAACAATCAAGTCTTTACCATCAACGGTGATAGTGAGCATTTGCCCATCAACACTACTAATGACGCCTTTTAAATTACGACTACCGGCAACAGGCATAGTCAATTGTACTTTTGTTTCTTCACCTATATAAGCTCTATATTGCTCGGCAGTAAATAACGGTCTATCTACGCCAGGTGAAGATACTTCTAATGTGTATTCTGTAGAAATAGGGTCTTCAACATCCATAACTGCGCTAACTTGACGACTGGCTTCTGCACAATCTTCAATATTGATGCCATTCTCGTGATCAATAAACACACGAAGAATTGAGTGACGACCAGCTTGAATATACTCAATGCCCCATAGTTTAAAGCCTAGAGCTTCAACAGGTACTGTTAACATTTCAACTAGCTTGGATTCTATTGTTGCCAAAAATGACCCCCAAAAAAACAAAAAAAGGGCTAATAGCCCCATTGCAACCCGCATCTAACACGGATATTTAAAAGTTCATATAACAAAAAACCCC
>NZ_PJAP01000122.1:0-1225 GCF_002836795.1 Shewanella sp. 11B5
GTCGTCAAATATACTCAGCAACTGATTTAAAAGTAGGTATTTTCAGTGATACATCAACTTTCTAGTTAAAACTACGTTACCTCAAAATACGTTGAACATGTTGCTCAATGCCCTCCGATCTGCATCGCGAGGGCATTTTATTAACTGTTACTTATTAAGTACTACTTGTTAAATAAGCCATTAAGACGACCGTCAATACCTTCACGCCATCCACCTAACCATTGAGACCGTGAATCCAGATTCGAATGGGGACAAACCTCCTTAGAACGCCCTCCTACTCCGGCTTGAAATCCTTTTGAAAATGCTCTGTCTAAACGATCTCTCTTCTGTCTTTTCATGCATGCGTCCTCTTCAGTGACAGGCTTCTGTTTGACATGATAAAGCTGAAGCCTTGCATATAGAAATAGATCGTTTTTTAGTCAAAATCAACCCAAAAAACCATCATTTTAATGATCTTTTATTAAGGTATTGAGAATTAGGTTAAAAAAAATCGAGGAATATTTCCTCGATTTATTTATGGTTCTAGACTACCCCCTGTTTGGGGTGCTAGATGACTGTGGCTACACTGAGTCTTTAATGACAGTTGAGCCTATTTTTTTACTCGGCGACGCAACCATAATAATGGCAGAGTGAATAACCAAGCAAAACTGGCTGCACCTTTACGCTCATAAGCCTCTTCTTCAACTGTGTCTGAAGTAGTACATGCTTCACCAGCGGTTGGTTTCAAAATAACCATTCGCGGCAAATATGCAGTTACTGGAGCACCGTTTCCGTCTAGTTCAAATAGCGGTAGGTTATTTTCACCGACAAGCACATTACCAGTAGTTGCATCGGTTTGATATTGTGGCTTACGAATAAATGCAGTCCCTACAATCGTACCGTCTTCATTAATGCTATTGGCTTCTACAACTTGAATATCGGTGTTATAAGTTAATATTTCACCAGTACCATCTTGAATACTCACTTGATGACGAGCCCACTCTCCATCAGTATTCTGTACATAGCCTTTAGAACCACAGGTAAGGAGATCGTTTAAATTAGAAAATTCGCTAGTACTATTTTCAAATAAGAAACCCACTTTTGGACGAGGCTTTTCTTTGTCGTAAGTTGATTCAACATAACCGACAACTTGTCCTTTATTGTTGATATCTTTAGGTTTGCTACTTAAATCTGACAATGTGGTTTGGAAGTCATTCGGCGTAACAATCCCTTGTTCTGGATTGTT
>NZ_PJAP01000123.1:0-1222 GCF_002836795.1 Shewanella sp. 11B5
AATTTGGCTTGTGCATATACAGCACGTAAAGTCCAAATTTCATCAGTCCAACTTACGTTAGCACCCATAAGGTTGCTTAATTCAACCGCTGAGTTTTTAACGTCGGACTCACCACCAAATGCTTGCATTGTTAGTGTTGAGTCATCGTATTCCACATCATAAGAAACACCTGCACCAGTGTAAGATGAAAACGGGATGGTACCATATACTTCTTGTGGTGGGCGCGCGAAAGGCTGTGCATATCCAACATCTAAGTAATCAGAGTACATAAATAAAGGCACACGCAGTTTACCGCCACGAATCTTAACGCCGTTGTCAAAGCGATGGGATAAATAGGCCCATTCAGCTTCAACTTCCCAGTCGTATTTACCGCGCATCATTAGCTGTAATACTGCTTGAGTATTGTCAGAAATGTTAAATGTCCCTTGTAGACCTAATTTACTGTCTTCGCTAAAGTTAGCACTCGAATCAGCATTATTGTAGCCAGCATCATTATCAGAGCTGATATAGGCTCCGCTAATAAAACCGTTAAATTTGACCTTGTCGGCTAGGCTTGCATTTTGCTGCGCCTGCAACGTTTGTACCTGCTGCTCTAGTTTAGCAATTTTAGCATCAGCGGCTTCATCTGCCACTGCTAAACTTGGGACTATCGCCATTGATATAGCAACGGATAATATTTTTAAATTAAATTGCATGGTGTTACTCCTTGATCATCACTCATATGCCCTTTGGGCTTATATTTTTGGTACTGCATTTACAATCAATCTCATACCTTAAATTGACTGGTAATAGATTGAAGTCTTTCACTTACATTTTGAATATCGACACTAATACCGCCCATATCCGCAGTCGTTACTCTGACTTTTTGTGAACCGACTTCCATTTCAGTTACATATTGCTGGATCAACACTGAAGTTGTATGTTGCTCCTCGGTGGCAGCCGCAATCTGGTCATTAACTTCTGATATTGCACTTACTTTTTCTGTAATACGCTGTAACGCTTCACCAGCTAAAGAGGCTGATTTAACCCCTATTGCAGCAGTGTTAATACCACGAGCCATCGCGTCAACGGCTTGCTTAGAGGTTGAGCGTAATTCTTGTAGTACTTGTTGGATTTCTTGAGTTGAGGTTTGTGTTCTAGAGGCCAATGTTCTGACTTCATCGGCAACTACTGCAAACCCACGCCCATGTTCACCAGCACGCGCTGCTTCAATAGCAGCGTT
>NZ_PJAP01000124.1:0-1220 GCF_002836795.1 Shewanella sp. 11B5
TACTGCGGTTAAGTTTGATCATATGATGAATGCCTCCCGATACAGTAAACAAACTGCACAGCTAGAAAGAGTTTACTTAAAACAATTACATGAGACATTATTTTAACCTAAACACGAGCTTAAGTTATAGAGGCTTTCATCATAGTTTTGCGTATTGTATTGAGCCTTGTTGTATTGAGCCTTGTTGTATTGAGCCTTGTTGTATTGAGCCTTGTTGTATTGAGCCTTGTTGAGCACCTAGGTTATTTAGCCTTTAATGCCTGTTGCGAAAACAAAATACCATCCCAGCCATGTTGCATAAACTGACGAATATTTTGATGATCCGTCCCTTGAGGCGTTGCCACTACATCTCGGTAATGTTGGCCAAACATAGCCAAGGTTTGTTGCACCGTTAACTGATGAGTTTGCCCAAACGCAAACACCTTACAAGAACCTGAATTTTGCCCTGCTTCATTAAGCTGATCACCATTTTTAAATGCACTTGAGGTGAAGTCATAATGACCATCAATAACAGCCATAGTATCTTCAAAACGAATGGTATCTGCTTGTGATGTTAGCGATGAAATAAACGGGTTAATATCCGTTGATGCCATAAGTTATGCCCTGCCCTAATTTAAAGTTAAAATAAAAATCGAATTAAAAGAAAAATAAACACTACAAATCACGATGACTGTAGATCAAAACCTTATCAAAATGATCACATTTACTATAGTGAAAAAGACTCAAGCGAACGATTAAAAACTCGAAAGCAAAACGAGGCCCAGACCCTCTGTAACTGCCTACTACAATGTTAAATTCAATAGCGTTTACAAGCATAAACCATCGACAATTAATCCAACTTTAGTGCAGCAAAATCTGGCCGTGGTAGCTTTTCCAATATACTGTATAAATAAATCACCACTAACGACAATAATGCGCCGATGATAAACAACCAATACCCACCAAGATGATCCAGTATGATCCCGCCGCCCAGTGGTGCAAATGCAAACCCCAAATCATAAAATGAAGCTGCGCCAAAGTACGCGCCACGTAAATGCTTAGGAGCTAGCCTGTCAATGTGCACGTTCATCGTTGGGAATAAAATGGTTTCAGCTAGGCTCATTACAACAACGGCGCCAATCCAGCCCCAAAATAAATCAATGGGGTTATACGCTAGCCAAACTTGCGAACAAACCAGCAGCATCAATCCAAACTGAATTCGGTGTACCAAACTGTAACCA
>NZ_PJAP01000125.1:0-1217 GCF_002836795.1 Shewanella sp. 11B5
AAAACAACCCTATTAGATACAATGCCTACCGCTGGAACTGCGGCAGAGACAAAAGATTAAATGAAATTTGGGGTGATAAAGCGACACATTAGGCTTAATTTATGGCAGCCGCTACTTGTATTTTGGCGCTTCAGGTATCACCCATACAAAAGCAAAGGGGTATGAAGGTTGCGAAGAATTTGATTGTGAAAAAGAATGTGAGTGTGAAAAAAGTGAGTGTGTGAAAAAGAGTTCAACGCTTTAGAAAAAGCACTTTTTTGAATTAATCGGTTTTTAGGGTTATGTTGGCGTATAACAACATAACAAAAATATTATTTTGCTCGCAGGCAGGCTTAGACACTGACTTGCCGCAGTTCCGTGTATTATCACTATCAAATTGAATTATGATTTTATACGGAATAAAATAAAACAAGGAATAGGATTAATGAAAAATTCAAGGAATGAAATAGCGAAATATGGAATAACCTTTGGAACAGCGTTATCTATCGCTATTTCATGGAGTGTAAACAAGTCTGTTTTATGGGCGATTTTTCATGGTTTTTTATCTTGGTTTTATGTCATCTGGCACGTCGTGACGCGATAATCTTTTGCTTCTTCAACGCAGGAGTTAGCGAACGTTAAAACGTTAATGCCGTAGGCCAGAATTGAATAAGATTATCGGAATAATGATGAATAAGATGTCATCGTTAGTCTTATAAATCTAACACACTTTTATCTAAGATCCCTTTATCGATTAGCTGCAACAATATATTGCGAGTTTTATCTTTTAAGGTGTCTCGTAGTAATCGGGCTGCGGGGGTAATCGATTGCCTGCTGGGAAATATGAGCCACAGTTCTGTTGGCTTTGTTTGGTATTCTGGTAATACATGCACGACGTTACCGTTAAGTAAGTCACTTGATATATCAAGGCAAGACTTAAGCCCAATGCCTTTGCCTGATACACACCAGCGATGCACTAATTCACCGTCATTTGAGATTCGGTTGCCTTTCATTTTGATTTTTAATAACTCATCGCCGCGATAAAACTCCCATACATCGTAAGTAATATCATTGAGTTGATATAACAGCCCGTTATGAGAGGCGAGATCTTGTGGGTGTTTTGGCATGCCATGTTTTGCTAGGTAAGCTTTAGATGCACACAATAATCTGGGGACATTACAGATTTTAAACCCGTAAAGATTAGCGTCATTTGGCGAACCATAGCGCAAGGCTAAATC
>NZ_PJAP01000126.1:0-1185 GCF_002836795.1 Shewanella sp. 11B5
AGATGTGTAATAAGAGACAGCCATAGCGATCGCCGCACCAACAAGTTCTAGATCCCCAGGATCGACTGTTATATCGTTAATAAAACTTTTATCTACTTTTAAGGTATTGAATGGGTAACTGCGCAGGTAACTGAGCGACGAATATCCGGTACCGAAATCGTCCATTGAAATACTGACACCAATATCGTTAATGGATATTAAGTTGCTGTCGATGACTGCATCGCTACTGAGTAATACCCCTTCGGTAATTTCAAGCTCTATAGTGCTGGCATGAATTTGGTGTTTATCTAGCTGAATGTTAAGCATATCAACAAAGGTATTTTCCCTGAATTGTTTCGGGGAAACATTAATGGCAATTTTAAAGTTAGGATTATAAGTTTGTTGCCACTTTTTGGCTGTAGCAAATGCAACCTCGATAACATATTGGCCAATTGAGACAATGAGTCCTGTTTGTTCTGCAATAGGGATAAACTCATCAGGAGTCACTTGACCGAGCAAAGCATTATTCCAACGTAAAAGAGCTTCCGCGCCGATGATTTTACGACTCTTGATGTCCACAAAGGGTTGAAAGTAAACCTCGAATTCTTTTTGCTTCAATGCACTGCGTAATTGCTCTTCAATTTTCAAGCGCCTATCCATATCGTGGTTCATTTGATGTGTATAGAAGTTATAGGTATTTCTGCCGCGATCTTTTGAATGGTACATGGCTGAATCTGCTTGTCTTAGCAATTCTTTGGGGTCTTCACTGTCAAGCGGGTAAAGGGCAATACCAATACTGATGGTTGACACTAACTCACGGTTTTCGAGCCTAAAAGGTTGGTAAAATTGCTCGAGTAGCTTACTGGCAATAATTTCAACTTCAATGGGTTCATTAATATTGCTCAGTATAATGATAAATTCATCACCACCCAATCTCCCCACCACATCACTTTCTCTAATGGTATTCTTTAACCGAACCGCAGCTTGGATCAACAGTTCATCACCAACAGAGTGACCCATGGTGTCATTAACCTTTTTAAAATCGTCTAAATCTAAAAACAGTACCGCCACGTTATTTTTTGCTCGATGGGCGTCTTTGAGCATTTGCGATAATCTATCAAGTGACAGCAGTCTATTTGGCAAGCCTGTTAAGCTATCGTAATGAGCTTGGTGAAGTATTTTTTCTTCTTGTTGTTTGTATTGGGT
>NZ_PJAP01000377.1:0-7932 GCF_002836795.1 Shewanella sp. 11B5
TAGTTTACATCGACACTTTTAGTGTACTTAAACACACCTGACAATGGATTGTAGGTAATTCCCAGCGCATCTTTACACAATAAGTCGGTGTTATCGACCAATGCCATCAGTTCCGATGGGCGAATAAATTTGCTGTGATCGTGAGTGCCAACTGGCAGCATTTTTAATAAATACTCTGCGCCGATAATCGTCTGTAAATACGACATCATATTACGGTTTATGGTTGAGAAAAACACAAAACCGTTAGGTTTAACCATGTCACAACAGGCTTGAATCACCGATTGTGGATCGGGTACATGTTCGAGCATTTCCATGCAAGTAACCACATCATAATATTCTCGGTGATTATCGCGATGTGCTTCGGCTGTTGTTTTGAGGTAATTAACCGTAACACCAGACTCTAAGGCATGTAGTTTTGCCACTTCAAGCGGTTCGTTGCCCATATCAATACCGTCAACGTTAGCACCTAGGCGCGCCATACTTTCTGACAAAATGCCGCCACCACAGCCAACATCAAGTACTTTCTTGTCAAAAATACCATCAGCGGTTTGGTCAATGTAGTTTAAGCGCAGTGGATTAAGTAAATGTAATGGCTTGAACTCGCCATTGAGATCCCACCAAGTTTGCGCCATGGCTTCAAATTTTGCGATCTCTAGCGGATCAACATTGGGTGTCGATTGTTCAGCGTGTGACATAACTTAACCTAAGTGTGTAATAAAGTATGGTCGCTATTATAGCGATAACCTTTGCGAATAGTAGTCAACAATGGCTTTTGCGGTTCACGCTTGCTCATAAAACATCCATTTAAGCGAGGTGAATTGTCATTTTGTGCTATCAACTGCTTAAAGCATCAGCAAGTTAACGGTTATTGTTGCTTAAATTTAGTCATATATTAGCCAATGAATAAACTAAATTAGCTGAAAATATTAGCTTTTTTATAATTTTTAAGAGTGATAGAGCATTTGGCTGGTCTTTGCTCTGGCGACATTAAATATCTGTGTTAGAATGCCAAATCACGTTTTTAAGCTAGATAATAATATGGAAGTTTTATTGTCAGCTCACTTTAGGGGAACGCGCAGTTTATGACTGATCTGGCATCATCTATTTCGCCAATTAACATCGAAGACGAACTTAAGAATTCTTACCTTGATTACGCAATGAGTGTAATTGTAGGTCGTGCTTTACCTGACGTCCGTGACGGTTTAAAACCAGTTCACCGTCGAGTATTGTTCGCAATGAGCGAATTAAAAAACGATTGGAACAAACCATATAAGAAATCCGCTCGTGTCGTTGGTGACGTAATTGGTAAATATCACCCACACGGTGATACAGCTGTATACGATACAATTGTACGTATGGCGCAACCGTTCTCGCTACGCTACACATTGATTGACGGACAAGGAAACTTTGGTTCGGTCGACGGTGACTCGGCAGCGGCGATGCGTTATACCGAAATCCGCATGCAAAAGTTGGCGCATTCATTATTAGCCGACCTTGAAAAAGAAACTGTGGATTTTGTGCCTAACTACGATGGCACCGAAATGATCCCTGCGGTGTTACCAACACGTGTACCGAACTTATTAATCAATGGTTCATCTGGTATTGCGGTTGGTATGGCCACTAACATTCCACCTCACAACTTAACAGAAGTAGTGAAAGGCTGTTTGGCGTTAATCGAAGATCCAAGTTTATCGATTGAACAGTTAATGGAATACATTCCAGGTCCAGATTTTCCAACGGCAGCTTCAATAAACGGTCGCAAAGGCATTATCGATGCTTATAACACTGGCCGTGGACGCGCTATCATGCGCTCTAAAGCGGAAATTGAAACTGAAGAGAATGGTCGTGAACGTATTATTGTTCATGAAATTCCATATCAAGTTAACAAAGCCCGTTTGATTGAAAAAATTGCTGAGCTTGTTAAAGATAAAAAATTAGAAGGTATCAGTGGCCTACGCGATGAGTCTGACAAAGACGGTATGCGTATTGTTATTGAAATCAAACGTGGTGAAGTGGGTGAGGTTGTACTAAACAACTTATATTCTCAAACACAAATGCAGTGTTCTTTTGGTATCAACATGGTGGCATTGACTAACGGTCAGCCTAAATTGTTTAACCTTAAAGAAATGCTGGAGTGTTTTATTCTTCACCGTCGTGAAGTGGTCACGCGCCGTACTGTATTTGAACTGCGTAAAGCCCGCGAACGTGCTCATGTTCTTGAAGCACTTGCCATTGCATTGGCTAACATCGACCCGATTATTGCGCTTATTAAAGCCTCTCCTACACCTGCTGAAGCCAAAGCAAAATTGGTTGCACAAGGTTGGGAATTAGGTCATGTACAAGGCATGCTTGAAAAAGCTGGTGATGACGCTGCACGCCCTGAATGGTTAGAGCCTGAGTTCGGTATCCGTGACGGTCAGTACTATTTAACTGAGCAACAAGCACAAGCGATTTTGGAATTACGTCTGCACCGTTTAACCGGTCTAGAACATGACAAGATTTTAGCTGAATATGAAGAGCTTTTAGTTCTGATTGCAGGTTTGTTATTCATTCTTCGTACTCCATCTCGTTTGATGGAAGTGATTAAAGAAGAACTTGAAGAAATACTTGAGCAATACGGTGATGAACGTCGCACTATTATTAACGCTAACGAAATTGATATGAGTCTTGAAGACTTAATCAATGAAGAAGACGTTGTAGTGACCTTGTCTCACTTAGGTTATGCGAAATACCAAGTACTGTCTGATTACCAAGCGCAGCGTCGAGGTGGTAAAGGTAAAGCCGCAACTAAAGTAAAAGATGAAGACTTTGTAGAAAAGTTATTGGTGGCAAACACTCATGACACCATCTTGTGTTTCTCTGACTTTGGTAAGATGTACTGGCTAAAAGTGTATCAATTACCATTGGCAAGTCGTACTGCCCGTGGTCGTCCAATTGTTAACTTATTACCACTATCTGACGGTGAGCACATTACTGCCATTCTACCGGTACGTGAGTATGCAGATGATAAATATATCATCATGGCGACAGCGCACGGTACCGTGAAGAAAACTGCATTAACGGCTTATAGTAACCCTCGTGCAAACGGCATTATTGCTGTGAACCTAAAAGACGGCGACCAATTAATTGGCGTTGATATTACTGAAGGTAGTGACGACATTATGTTGTTCTCTAACGAAGGTAAAGTGGTTCGCTTTAATGAGAAAGCGCGTGATTCTGAAACCGGTGAAGTGAAGATAGATGCTGAAACTGGCGAAGAAATCATTGCACTGCGCCCTATGGGTCGTACTGCTACCGGTGTTCGTGGTATTAAGCTTGATGCGGGCCAAAAAGTGGTGTCGTTAATTGTGCCTAAAGGTGACGGTGCTATTTTAACCGTAACTGAAAACGGTTACGGTAAACGTACAGAGCTAAGTGAATACCCAGCGAAGAGCCGCGGTACTAAAGGCGTTGTGTCGATTAAAGTCAGTGAGCGTAACGGTGAAGTAGTCGGTGCTGTTCAAGTGGGTACTTTTGACGAAATCATGTTGATCAGTAATAAAGGCACCTTAGTGCGTACTCCTGCTGAAGGCGTATCCATTATTGGTCGTAACACTCAAGGTGTGACTATCATCCGTACCGCAGAAGACGAGAAAGTCGTTGGTTTGCAGCGTATTGAAGAAATTCAAACTGAAGAGCTGTTAGACGAAGAAGGCAATGTTATTCCAGTAAGCGATATTATCGATGCTGAAGTGACAGATGCTGAGTCAACTGACGATGTTGAAGCAACAGATCCAGATGAAGCCAAAACCGGAGATGACGAACAAGAGTAGTAGATTACTTTTGTTGTCGATATCCTCGAACGGGCGCCTTTATGGCGCCCGTTTTATTTTACGGAATAAATTTCATCAAAATAGGTAAATAAAGGCCTATTCATCAACCCGTAAAATACTTACTATTACGGTTAAATTGTTATTGTCTATATTGATTATTTGTCAAAGGAGTTGTCTGTGAGCGCGATTTATAATTTCTGTGCTGGACCTGCCATGTTACCTCAAGCTGTAATGCAAAAAGCACAACAGGAATTAATTGATTGGAATGGCCTAGGCGTCTCCGTGATGGAAATCAGTCATCGAAGTAAAGAGTTTATTGCGCTGACCGATCAAGCAGAGGCGACATTACGCAAGTTGATGAACATTCCTGCTAATTACCACGTGTTATTTATGCACGGTGGTGGCCGGGCTCAATTTTCTAACGTGGTGAATAACTTTCTTGGCGATAATGGTCAGGCACTTTATTTGGTCAGTGGTCAGTGGTCATCGGCCGCAGTAACTGAAGCGAAGAAATTGGTAAGCGAGCACAATATTGACAGTATCAATATTGTTGAGCAGATCAATGGGCTTTATCAGGTTAAATTACCAGACTTAACGGCAATCGATAAAGATTATCGTTATGTGCATTACTGTTCAAATGAAACCGTAGATGGCATCGAGATTTTTGAAGAGCTAGACAGCCCATGGCCAATTGTTGCTGATTTATCATCGACCATCATGTCGCACGAAATTGATGTCAGCAAATACGGTCTTATTTATGCCGGCGCACAAAAGAACATTGGCCCGTCAGGCTTGTCTATTGTCATTGTGCGTGACGATATGCTTAAACTACCAAGTCTGCCGCAATCATCAGTAATGGATTATCGCGTTGCCGTTGAGCATGGCTCTATGTTTAATACACCGCCAACGTTTGCTTGGTATCTAGCCTCGGAAGTGTTTGCATGGTTAGCCGCAAAGGGGGGGGTAAGTGCGATGGCTGAAGTGAACCAACAAAAAGCTGCGTTACTGTATGATTGTATCGACAGTAATCCGTTTTATAAAAACGGTGTGGCTCCTCATAACCGCTCACGCATGAATGTCACCTTTCAACTAGTGAATGATGCCCTAGACAGTGAGTTTTTAGCACAAGCAGAGCAGGCGGGTTTAGTCGCGTTAAAAGGTCATCGTATTGTCGGTGGAATGCGTGCCAGTATTTATAACGCCATGCCACTTGCGGGTGTACAAGCGTTAGTAGACTTTATGAATAACTTTGCCGTAAAGCACAGTTAATTTAAAAAGCTTATTTATTTAACGTAAGATCGGCTTAATAAAAACAAAGCGAATGCCGAGCAGCATTCGCTTTTTTATGTCATCAATAAATGTGTATTTCATCGCTATATTACTGATCGAACATATCATGCCACTGGTTATTGCGGAATTGCCGTTCTGTTAATTCATCGGCTTTAATTTACAGCGGAGTAAAGTATGGCCTAGGCCAATGTTGTCGATGTCTTCATCAACATACAAGCCTGCCTCATTGATCATTTTAAGCATATCTTTACTGTGATACATCCTGCTATTGCCATTGGCAATCGCGGTAAAATACAAAGAGGTTGCGTTAACGCAATAGGCACCAGCTTCGTGAGGCTGTCGGTCCCAATACGTCTCTAAAATACACAGTTCACTGTCAGGTTTCATCGCAGCCACTGTGCGCTGGAGAATAGTGATGATTTGTTGTTTAGAAAAACAATCTAAAAATTGACTCATCCAATACAAATCACCTCCTTGGTAAAAAGGTTTGTTGCTATCAAGTAAGTCTGTTTCAAACGGATGAACTCGGTCTGCAACCAAACATGCTTGGGCATTTTTCATTGCCACAGCAAGTTGACCGGGTAAATCCATAATGGTGACGTTAACGTTTTTATTATAGCGGGTACAGGCAAATGCCCATTTACCGGTATTACCGCCTACATCAATAATATGAGCGGGATCTGACTTGAAAATCAAAGGTAATAAACTGTCAAAGGCATGATCTGAATAGTAATGATCGAACTCAAACCAGCTTTTTTTAGTTTGTTCAGGTAGCTGACTTAGCCCAGGGTAAATTGTGTCCCAATCGCCAAAGTGTTTAAGTCCTATTGCTTTGCCTTGCTTAAGTGAATCGTCAAGGTCAAACAAGCCTTGATAGCAAACATCATGGATGAAGTTTAGATTTTTTGCGGCCATATCATCATGGAGTAAGAAATAACCCGTTTTATCGAGTCGATAACGATCATCTTTACACCAAAAAATGCCCATACTTAATCCCATATCGAGCAATACGTGAATGGCATATTCAGACAATTCAACATGTTGAATCAGTTGAATTAAGCTAATACCTTCGTCTCCGGAGTCATCAATCTTTGTGAGTATGCCAAATTGACTTAAGCAACGAGCGACTTGAAAGCTTACCGGTGCGAAGGCTATTTTTTGTGCTTCAAACTTAGCATCAAATGCAGACATTTTTTTTGGGGATTGGTAAAAAGACATTAACTGAATTAACTCAAAGGAAGGAGGTGATATAGCTTCAATAGTAACAAGATAATACTAGTAAGGTTTTGAGCTACTTCTAGTTTTTGTTTTTTGATAAATGTATAACTGTAGAAGTTGAAGTATAACACTACATTTTGAGTGAGTTCTTTATGCAAAACTCTGCCTCAATGAATCATTCGAGCGGGTGTGAGCCCGCTCGAATTATCTTATTTAACTCAGTAAGCCGAATAGAATGGCTGTCATAGATAATAAACCGGTAATGACGACGAATATGTTACTAACTCGACCGCGGTAGGCTTTCAGTGCCGGTACTTTGTATATCGCATACATTGGCATGAGATATAAAATAGCCGCAATCACCGGGCCACCAAGCGCCTCAATCATACCCAGAATACTTGGGTTCATAACCGCCACGCCCCAAGTAGTCATAAACATAAATCCTAAGATAAATTTATCCAGTTTTTTGCTATTTTCTGGCTTACTGCTGTCGGGTAATTGCTTGATAATGATGCCTTTCAAACCTTCTGTTGCCCCCATGTAGTGACCGAAGAAAGATGAAATAATGGCGATGAAAGCAATGACAGGGGCAAAGTAGCTGATAAAGCCACTTTCATGCACGTTGGCTAGATAAGACAATATCGGTAAGTTATCGGCTTTAGCTTCTAATAACTGCGCCGGTGTTAGTGACAGAACACAGGAGAACACAAACAACATCACAAATCCGACTAACATAATGGCTGTATTGCGGAGGATGACATCGGCTTTATGGGAAGCATTAGCGCCATGTTCTTTTTTGAGAGAAACCGAGAATTGTGAGATAGCGGGTGAATGGTTAAAGGCAAATACCAACACTGGAATGGTTAACCAAACAGTACCAAGAAAATTGGTTGTTGAAGGCACAACCATTAGCGCATCAAACTTCCAGTCTGGTATAAGGTACAAGGACATAAAAGCAAGGATTGCGACGAGCGGATAGACTAATAACCGCGTCACGGAGAGCATAAATTTTTCACCCGCAACCATCACCGACATCATGCCTAAAATTAACATACCCGAAAGTAGCCAACGTGGAATACCACTGACTTTATCGATGATTTGCCCGCCAGCTTCTGTCAGTGCAGGCGTACCGTCGAGTAACATTCTTGGGACGTCGGTAAACATGCCTAATTGATTAATAATGAAACTGTCGACGGTATTGGTTATCCCAACGCCATAGATTAATACAATGGGATATATGGCTAAAAAATACAGCCAAGTAATCGCTTTACCGGCTCCAGCACCAAAATGTTCTTCAACTACCTGAGTGATGTCACTGCCAGGAATAGCAGATGAGCATAGGAAGCGAGATAATCCACGGTGAGCGAGATAGGTCATTGGGCCTATCATGAGTGCCATTAACACTAATGGCCAAAAACCTCCCATTCCGGCATTGATCGGTAAAAATAAAATTCCAGCGCCAACAGCGGTGCCAAACAAGCTCAACATCCAGGTGGTATCCTGACGTGTCCAGCCAGTAGCTGAAACAACGATTGACTCGGGGACCTCTTGTACACTTATGGCTTCATTTTGCATGGCTGATTCACTTTGTTGATATATTAATTTCAGCGTC
>NZ_PJAP01000127.1:0-1211 GCF_002836795.1 Shewanella sp. 11B5
TGTTGATTCGGTATTATGCATATAAGGCGTTTTGCTTGTTTGAATGTAAAAACAGATGCGTTAAGCAATAAGGTTATTTCATACACTGACTCACGCTAGCTTAAGGTTGTTACTCGCTTGCATTAGATGTAGGCATATCAAAATAAGGAAAATCCATGGACAGTATCAACATCTGGGAATGGGTAGGGTATTTAGCCTCTGTCGTTGTGGCTATTTCGCTGATGATGTCAGACATTAAAAAACTACGCTGGTGGAATTTAATTGGTGCTGGGTTATTCGTGGCATATGGTCTCGCGATTGATGCTATTCCTGTGGCACTGGTTAACTTTTTTATTGTGCTCATTGATGCTTATTACTTGGTTAAGTTATATAGAGATCCGCCCCCACCAACAGAGTAATTAATCTGTTTATTGTTAAAGTCAAAATGAAGATTTTGGCTTTTTTATTGCCTGTATTTTAAGCGTAATCTGTTCTATCAATCATTGATAAATTCTCTAATCGCCTTTTACTTTTAACGTTATCTATTTTAATCGTTTTTAATAATTCTATTGTACTCCTATTATGTGTCCATCGAATGATGAGTTGAGTGAGGAAAATCATCATGGCAACAGTTTATGACTTAATAGAGCAGTGGTTAGTAGACCGCGCATAGGAGCAACAAATGAATCAAACTAACTATTTAACTAGCCAAAATGGCGCACCAGTAGCAGACGACCAAAACTCAATGTCAGCTGGTGAGCGTGGACCACTGCTTTTACAAGATTGGCATTTAATTGAGAAGCTTGCTCATTTTAACCGTGAACGTATTCCAGAGCGTGTTGTGCATGCTAAAGGAACCGGTGTATACGGTACATTTACACTAACTAAAGATTTAAGTGAATTTACCATAGCGGATCATTTTAATGGTGTAGGCAAGCAGACTGAAACATTCATGCGATTCTCTACGGTAGGCGGAGAGATGGGCTCAGCTGATGCAGAGCGTGATCCACGCGGTTTTGGGCTACGTTTTTATACTGCTCGTGGTAACCATGATATTGTCGGTAATAACACGCCAACATTCTTTATCCGTGATGGTATTAAGTTTCCTGACTTTATTCATACCCAAAAACGTCACCCACAAACTAATTTAAAAGACCCCCAAGCAATGTGGGACTTCTGGGCACTCAATCCAGAGTCGATGCATCAAGTGACTATTTTGATGTCAGACCGTG
>NZ_PJAP01000128.1:0-1209 GCF_002836795.1 Shewanella sp. 11B5
CAAAAAAAGTTTAGTAATAATACTTGCACCAAACTTAGGCTTAGCAGCTTTGCCAGCATTAATGGCATCGTAACATGCTTGAGCACGTTCAGTGAGCTCTGCTTCTGGCTGAGTTCTTACCGACTGGTACTCGCAAATAATACCGTTACGTTTAATCGGGGTCACATAAGCGTTAACCCAATAATACTGACCATTCTTGCAGCGATTTTTCACCAATCCCATCCAGCTTTTCCCTTGCTTAATGGTGTCCCATAGGTCACTAAATGCAGCTTTAGGCATATCTGGGTGGCGTACAATATTATGGGGTTTATTAATTAGCTCATCTTCTTTATAACCACTGACTGCCATGAAGTCATCGTTAACATGAGTAATAATACTGTCTAAATCGGTTGTTGAAAGGATCATATAATCCGACGGATAAGTGACTTCTTCATCGATGAGATCTTTTGTGGTCATGTTGATATATTAAACGTCGTTGAGATAAATAATTAAGCTGATTATTAAACAATCAGCATTATTTGTATGTGATGACTCACGACTTTAATCAGTAAATAATTAACATCTTTGAAATATTTGCGATTGGTCACACTGACACTTATTCAGACTCACAACAGTTCAAAGTATTGACTCGATCATATAATAGGCAAGAAAATGGCTATCATCATGATTTATTGATTGGTTTTTATTCTTGAGATTTTGAATTGCGATATTGTTTCGCATAATTAAAGCTTAAAGAAGCTAAAGGATAAAGAGATCTAATGTTTTTCCTAAACCTGGCAAAGACAAAAGTGGCTATGGTGACACCAACAGTGACCCCAAAAGGATGTTTTCGAGTCTGCTTTTTAACAGAATGGAATAATAAATTAAGTGTTAACTCGCACTGTCTAACAGAGTCTTTCCCCTGCATGCGTGTTAACTTAATCGAATGATTTAGATGCTTTAGAGATGACATCGATACCCTCCTTTAATTGGGAGACTGTCTCTTTGAAGCCAAAAAAACGAATCAGCCGTTTTTGCCAATAAAGTAAACCGACTAAAACCAACATCATTGCGATCAAAAATCCCCCAACCCCAATAAGTATGTTGAGAGTAATGCTGTAAAGCACAATCCCGGTGCAAACACATAAACTGAAGATAAAGAGAACTAATAACGGAATAAATAAAAGTTGGCAAACAAAAAACTGTTTTGCTGCAGCAACATTTCGTAAT
>NZ_PJAP01000129.1:0-1209 GCF_002836795.1 Shewanella sp. 11B5
GGTAACTAAAGAGTTATCGATTGATAATGCAGGACTTAATTCATCAAAATCAGCACGGCGCATCACTTTAGCTGCTGCAAAACGCATTAAGGTTTCTTCAGATAAAGTATAAGTGACATTCAAGCTAGGTAAAAAGTCTGAATAATCGTTACTACCAGTATTGAGGATTTTGTTACCGTTACCGTCTACAGAATCGACAATGCTTGATTCTAATTCTGTTTGAATATAACGCCCACCAACCACTGCAGTAATGTCATCAAAATCTAAATGAAACTGTGCATAAATAGCACGAGTTTTTTCGTTGATAAACTTATATGCGCCAGTGTCTTCAACCATGTTGTCAGCTAAAGTACCGTTCATTGCATAAGTGGTACCTGCTAGCATTTGTTGGGCTAGTAAATAAGTCGCTTCAGCATCTTGCAGTTTTTCAGCGTCATACACGTTGTAGGTTAGTAGGTCATTTTGACCAGACATACCGGTTTGGTCGAACGAGTTGCTGGCATTGATAGTGGTAAAGCTGTCGCTGATAATTGGGTTATCAATCCAGGTTGGGCTATACAAGCCGTCTTCATTTTTAGCTTTTTTATACGAATCTTTAAGCGTGTTGCCATTAGGTTTAAGATCAAAGCGATTTGAACTGTAATCTCTATCGGTAAAGCGTACACCCGTTTTGATTGCAGAGATAAAATCTACACCCACATCGTGGATTTTGAAGTCAAAGCGTAATGCTTGTTCTTCATTATCTGTGTCTAACGTTTTGTGGTAAAACTCACGGAATACCAGGTTGTCTGGATTAGTTAACATACCTGTGTCTTCAAAGACATAAGATGGAATGCCACCACCATTAGTCATGCTTGCTGTGCTGGTATGTGTTACTAGATCAAGGGTAGGGTCCGTACGTTCAATTGGACGTAAGTTAAATTCAGAAGCTGTTTGACGTTCTTCTGATTTAGAGATTGAATATTCACCCGAGATTTCGATGTTATCAGTAATATTCCACTCACCACCGATAGCATGAGAAGTCGTTTCTGATGTTGTAAAATCACTCCAGGTTTTAGGAATAACCAATACGCCACTTAGGTCGTAATTTTGCAGTTGTCCATTGCCGTCGTAGTATGAATCACTTCTTGGCACTACGGTACCGCCAACATCGAGAATTGAATAAGCCGCTTGGCCGCCATCAAGTTTTGTCGAGTTCATGTCAACGTA
>NZ_PJAP01000130.1:0-1209 GCF_002836795.1 Shewanella sp. 11B5
AGAACATGGACGAATGGTGACCCACCTTGTCACCATCGGCGCATTTATTACCTGGGCGTGTATTGCACCAGCAGCGCATTTTTTGCTTGGGTTTGATTGGGCAATTGCCATGTTATTTGGCGCACTAGTAGTGGTGACAGGGCCAACCGTGATTGTGCCTATGTTACGCACGGTGCAACCAAAATCCAATTTAGCCAGTATATTGCGCTGGGAAGGCATCGTTATTGATCCCATCGGTGCATTATTAGCGGTACTAGTATTTGAGTATATCGCCGTTACAGCCGACCCGACCACGCACGTATTGACTGCATTAGGCTTAACCTTAGTGCTTGGTTTTGGTCTAGGTGCTGCAGGCGGTTACTTAACGGGTTTAGCTATCCGTAAAAACTTATTCCCACATTACTTACGTAACACCGCAGTATTAACCATTATGTTGGGCATTTTTGTTGGCTCTAACATTTTACAAGAAGAGTCTGGCTTGTTAACGGTTACGGTAATGGGTATTTGGTTAGCGAACATGCGCGGCGTTGATATTGCCGACATTTTGGAATTTAAAGAAACCTTAACCGTACTACTGATTTCAGCGTTGTTTATTCTGTTGGCCGCACGCCTTGATTCTGGTGCAATGCTGGACCTAGGATTTGGTGGTGTAGGGGTGCTATTAGTGGCGATGTTTGTCGCACGTCCATTAAGCATTTGGATTTCAGGCTTAGGCACCAATTTGTCGTCAAAAGATAAGTGGTTTTTAAGTTGGGTTGCTCCACGCGGTATTGTTGCAGCAGCCATTTCATCATTATTTGCCATTAAACTAGAGTCGGTTGGCTTAGAAGGTGCCAGTTCGATTGTACCGTTAGTATTCTTAATTATTATTGGTACCGTGGTGATTCAAAGCTTAACGGCCGGTCGTTGGGCTAAGTTTTTAGGTGTGAAAGAGGGCTCTAATCAAGGGGTGTTAATCTTTGGTGCGTCTAAATTCTCACGTGATTTAGCTTCTATTTTAATCTCGAAAAATATTAAGGTTATTCTAGCTGACAACAACTGGGACAGTATTCGCCAAGCGCGCATGGAAAATATTCCGGTGTACTTTGGTAACCCGGCGTCAGAGCATGCATCTAATTTTATGGATTTAAGTGGTATTGGCCGAGTGCTTGTGATGTCGCCTTACCGTCAGTTAAACCCGCTGGTGACATTCCATTTCCAAGATTTAAT
>NZ_PJAP01000131.1:0-1206 GCF_002836795.1 Shewanella sp. 11B5
ATAATGTTAGTTACCATCAGTTGTTACCACCAGTTGTTATCAATATTGGCGTAAACTTGGTTTCGAGATTATTCGTTATCAAGTTCACGAGTACAGAGAAATCAAGCATCAGCTGTTCATCTTGGTATACATCGATTGAAAGTAGTTTTATGCTTTATGTATCTTGCTAGACACGAGTTCATTTTTAAACTAATCAAGCCATTACAATGTGCACCCTTGGGTCATTTATATTCCCGTACTTTGACAATTTGACGATTCGATAAGTCAAGAATAACCGTCATTCATGCAAATCGGTATTGTCTGTCTACTTAATGTCTATCGATAGCTGTTTATTACTGATTCAAACTCGCTAACAAAGGTAATATTTTACTAACCTTATCAAAGCTTTCTTGATACTCCGCGGCACCATTAGAGTCGGCAACAATACCACCACCTGCCCAGCAGTAAATGTGATTATTTTCAGTGACCAAGGTACGAATAGTAATACTGGTGTCCATGTTTCCATTTTGGCTTATATAGCCGATGCTGCCGCAATAAAGATTACGTCTGGATGGTTCTAATTCTTCAATGATTTCCATAGCGCGGATTTTTGGCGCACCGGTAATTGACCCACCTGGAAAGGCGGCGTTAAGTAAATCGAATGCTGTTTTGTGTGGTGCAAGTGTGGCAGTCACCGTACTGACTAAATGATGCACCGCAGGGAAGCTTTCAATGGCGAATAACCTAGGCACCTTAACTGAGCCTGGGGCGGCGACTTTACCGATATCGTTTCTTAGCAGGTCAACAATCATCACATTTTCGGCGCGGTCTTTCTCGGAAGAAATTAATGCGCTAGCGGCTTGTTGATCCAAAATGGGATCATGATGGCGCGGCATGGTGCCTTTAATGGGTTTAGTTTCGATATATTGATCGTTAAGTTTAATAAAACGTTCTGGCGAGATAGATAACATACAGTGATTATTAACCCGCATAAATGCCGAAAAAGGTGCTTTGTTAGCCAGAGATAAAGCACAATAAGCTTGCCATTCATCCCCTTGATATTGAGCTTCAAATCGTTGGGTTAAATTGATTTGATAACAATCACCACTCAATAAATACTGCTGCACTTGAGCAAACTTATGTTGATACTGTTGATTATCAATCTGATTTATCCAAGCAGTAGTCAATCTAAACGGCTTTGATGTTATCGGGTCACTGGCGGACTTT
>NZ_PJAP01000132.1:0-1204 GCF_002836795.1 Shewanella sp. 11B5
CATTACCGACTTTTCAACGATAAATACAAGCAGACACAATGATCATCCTAATTAATACGTTTGTCTGAATAAAAGACTCAGCATTATGCGTAGCAATGTAGAGGGAAAATACAGATACATAAACAAAAATGCAACATAATTAACTGCGTTTCATTTACTTATGAGTTATTGGTAAACGACTCATTCCTTAATCCCTAGCTGTTGGTTATATTTACATAGTCTTTGAATATCTCTAAAACCTATAAAGCTAATAAACAGAATAGTTAACAATTAACAACGACTTTTTAAAAATTAAAGTGGCTAAAGCACAACAGCAACACACAGCCTTTCAAAATGCACTGACAAAAACTGCCAGCGTCTTAAGAAGCTGATCGTTTAACCCAAATTCGGGTTAAGGGATGTGACAAATAAGCTAAAATCAGAATATTTCACCAATTTTATATCAAAATTGTTATTTGCTTTGATAACAAGGCATCTCCAAATATTAATTACTGCGTTAATAGCGGAACGATGACAAGTCAATACAACGAAGTTAGTAGCGCAAAGGGCTGTTTGATAATCGTTTATTCTCCCAATCTGAGGTTATTTAATTACTGCCGCTATTGTTCGCCTTCAAAACCAGCTAACCAGGTTTTGAACAATTGGTTGAGTTCGGGCAGTTCAGAATCTGAAAGGCTTGCCACCAGTTTGTGTTGAATGCGTACGTGCTCCTCAATCGCTTCATCTATTGTGGCAAGGCCTTTGTTAGTCAAAGCTACCGATACGCTGCGCCTGTCTTCAGTACTGTGTACGCGTGCAATTAAGTCTTTAGATTCAAGCTTGTCTAAACGATTTGTCATCGCGCCAGACGTTAACATCATCGACGATAATAATTTCGAAGGGGTTAAGGTGTAAGGTTTACCATTACGTCTTAATGTCGCCAGTACATCAAACTCACCCATAGTCAGGTCAAACTGCTTATGACAAGCTGATATTTCAGCCTCTATGTGTTTTTGCAAACGCAAAAAACGCCCAAGAATCGCCATTGGCTCAGTATCTAAATGCGGCTTTTGTTCGTCCCATTGCGCTACAACTCTATCAATATCCTCCATACCTCACCCTTATCATTTGGCACTCAAAACACAGCTTAAAAACTTAACGCAAAGATACTTCATAAAAAGGTACTTTACAAAAATAACTTAACAGTCCAGAATCGGCACCTATC
>NZ_PJAP01000133.1:0-1199 GCF_002836795.1 Shewanella sp. 11B5
AGATATCTGCAGAAACTCCACCAGACGAATATATGAGTAACTAACCTCAACTCGTCATTAGCGTTGAGGTGTCACTCAATGTTAATCCGGTTTGAACACTCCTATCATGCTGCCAGTCGTTTTTTGAGGCACTTTAATATCTGTTTGTTGCTCACGGTAATCACAGTCAGTACATTCAACCGTTTCAATTCCATTTTCTTTAAACAATAAAATACTGTCTTTAGCACTGCATTTAGGGCATTTAGCGCCTGCAACAAAACGCTTTTTAATTTTGGTCATGATTTACTCGACTTAGTGTTTACTGGTTGAGCTGTTAACTCAATAAGGTCTTTACCTGATTTATACGCCTATTTTGCCATGATTAGCCCACATGAGTCCCGTGATTGTGGGAAATAAATCGTAGATGCGATATTATCTGCACCATTATTCTATTCTTAAGTATCAAGTTGTAATTAATGATCAACATAAGCCAAGCTCAGTTAATTCGCGGCAGTAAAACCTTACTCGATGAAACCTCACTGACGATTTATCCCGGACACAAGGTTGGCCTTGTCGGCGCCAACGGTACAGGTAAATCATCATTGCTTGCCTTGATTTTAGGTCATTTACATCTAGATAAAGGTGAGTTTAGTTTCCCCTCAGGTTGGCAAGTTGCCTCTGTTGTGCAGGAAACTCCAGCATTAGATGTGTCGGCACTTGAGTATGTCCTCGACGGTGACACCGAATACCGAGATTTAGAAGCCCAACTAGAGAAAGCTCAAACCGACAATAATGGTAATGCCATTGCGCTTATTCATGGCAAAATTGATGCAATTGGCGGCTATGCCATTAAAGCGCGAGCAGGCGCGCTATTAGCAGGCTTAGGATTTAAGGATGCAGACCAAAGTAACCCGGTAAAAAGCTTCTCTGGTGGTTGGCGTATGCGCCTCAACTTAGCCCAAGCACTCTTATGTCGTTCAGACTTATTGTTACTCGATGAGCCAACCAACCACTTAGACCTAGACACCATGTATTGGTTAGAAGGTTGGATAAAATCTTATCAAGGGACACTCATTTTGATCAGTCACGATCGTGACTTTATCGATGGCATTGTTGGTGAAATTGTTCATGTTGAAAATCACAAATTAAATTACTACAAAGGTAATTACTCTTCTTTTGAACGAGTTCGCGCTGAACGCATGGCCCAGCAGCAAGTAGCC
>NZ_PJAP01000134.1:0-1199 GCF_002836795.1 Shewanella sp. 11B5
ACATGTTATCTTAGAACCACTGTCTTTAGATCACGTTCCTGGGTTAACTCTGGCTGCCAGTGATGGCGAGTTGTGGAAATTGTGGTTTACGCAAATCCCTGATGCCGATGGCATGAAAGCATATGTTGAGTACGCTTTAGCTTGTGAAAACCAAGGTGAAGCGGTCGCATTTGCAGTGCGTGATAAAGTCTCTGGCAATATCATTGGTTGTACTCGAATTTGCCACTGGGACCAACCTAATCGTAGACTCGAAATTGGCTACACTTGGTACGCTAAATCTTATCAACGCAGTGCTATTAATACCGAGTCCAAGTTATTATTACTCCGCTATGCATTTAATACTTTGGATGCGATCGCGGTCGAATTCAGGACACATTGGCATAATCATGCCTCACGTAATGCGATTGCACGATTGGGTGCCAAGCAAGATGGCATATTACGTAATCATAAAATTCAAGCTGACGGGACTATTCGTGACACTGTAGTGTTTTCGATTATTGAAACCGAATGGCCTCAAGTTGAGCAGTATTTAACTTCTCGTTTAGCGCATTATCAATCGTTAACTTTATCTCCAAATTTCTAAAAACGAAGGGAAACTACCATGAACAAATCTGCTATGTGGGTTTTTACTGTGTCGGCTATATGTATGAGTGTAACTGCACATGCAGAAGATGCTGCAGAAAAAGCATTCACTGATGAACTACTTGAATGTGCAGCGTATTATCAAATTAGCTCGGAAGCGATTGCTGCGATGAATGCCCCACAAATGAAAGCGGTGGGTGATCGTTTAAAAACCTCCGCAATTGATGCCGTGGCGATAGCGGGTAAGTACCGTGCCCCTGAGCAAGTTGAAAAAGATGTTGTTGCAGCTAAACAAAAGCAAATTGATAAATTAGCTGGATCGAATAATTTAGGCGCATTGATGTCAAAATACAAAGACTCTTGCAAATCGATTGTAACAGACCCACAGAAGCGCTTAGATTATTGGATTATGGCGACCATGTAATGGTTTGTTAGATGTGACATGACCACGTAGAGGTGACTCTCGTGGTTATTTTTTTAGCCATTTCCCTTGTGGCGTTTGGATCATATGCCCAGGTTCCGCTGCTTCAATTGCTTTTTGAGCCGCAAGAGTGGCAATTTTATCAAGGCTAATTTTATTTCTCTCAGCGATGATTTGATAATAGTGTTTGCGTTTG
>NZ_PJAP01000135.1:0-1198 GCF_002836795.1 Shewanella sp. 11B5
ACTGGGATATAAAGTATTAGCAGATGAACGGTTAATGTACCATTCGTTATTAGGCCAACGCGGGGCCAGCACACCTAATCAACCGAGCAAACCTCAACAAGCACCATTGTGGCAAAAAAGTATCGCTAACTGGCTACCTAGTACCGGCAGTGTTTACTTAATTGTGGCTCGCAAAATGACGACTCCGCTTACACCGATTAAAGATAAGTCGAAGGTAAAAGCACCCAACTGGTCAACGGCGCCATCGGCTGGCCGTAACGGATTAACTCATACTCCGAGTATTGAGACCCAGACATTGAACAGTTCAAAACCGTAAAAATAACCTCCGCTCGGTTTAAGATATGAGGTCCGAAAGCCAACACCTGAATATTTGAATTATTTTCATATCAATATGCCATTTTGTACTAACAGGGCTGATTGACGAGTCAATATCTAGCTTATTGCAGGTCAGTGCAACCCTGTTAGCATGGCAAAGAACAGTTTGATAACTGTGATCATCCAGCGCGAAGGTTAAATAACTAAAACCGAATTATTCAGGATTATAACCAGTATCAACTTGTTGAGGTTTAGCTTCGGCTGCTTTGCGTGCCAATACGTCGCAACGTTCATTTTCAATATGGCCTGCATGGCCTTTTACCCAGTGCCAGTCAATCTTGTGTAATTGACTTACCGCATCTAGACGCTTCCATAAATCGACGTTTTTGACCGGTTGTTTAGTTGAGGTTATCCAGCCTTTTTTCTTCCAACCATGGATCCAAGTCATAATACCTTGGCGCATATACTGGCTATCGCTGGTTAAAATAATATTACAGGGTTCGTATAACGTTTCTAACGCGATAATTGGGGCTAAAAGTTCCATACGATTATTGGTTGTTAATGAGAATCCATCGGCGATTTCATGTTGCTGATGTTTATATTTCATTACCACGCCATAACCGCCAGGTCCTGGATTTCCTAAGCAAGAGCCATCAGTAAAAATATACAGCTGTTTGAGTTCGGCCATCAAGTTGTTACCATAGCGAAATATTCGCGCCAGTATACTCAATTTATACAAAGGCGAGGGCTGAATGAGTAAAAAATATGAACATTATTTCTAGTGCAAGTCGTCAAGTGATCCTCGATACCGAAACTACCGGTATGAACCAAGCGGGTGGACCTATTTATGTGGGCCATCGCATTATTGAAATTGGTTGTGTCG
>NZ_PJAP01000136.1:0-1198 GCF_002836795.1 Shewanella sp. 11B5
ACAACGGATACGTTATATGTCGTTGACCGCCAAGATCATGTTTTAGGCGGAGTAAGATTAGCCGATTTACTCACATGCGACCCAAGCGTAACCATCCGCAGTATTATGGACACAGAATTAGAAAGTATTCCTGTAGAGATGTCTGACAAAGATGTGGCTCAAAAATTTGAACGAATGGATTGGATATCTGCCCCTGTCGTTGACAGCCAAGCAAAATTACTTGGCCGAATTACTATCGATGACGTTATTGATGTGATCCGCGAAGATGCCGAACATTCAATGATGGGAATGGCTGGTATGGATGATGATGAAGATACCTTTGGGCCAGTGCTCAAAAGTACTCTAAGACGCTCTCTATGGCTGACCATCAATTTATTTGCTGCATTACTAGCCTCGTCTGTGAGTAATATGTTTGAAGGCACCTTGGAGCAATTTGCCACCATCGCGATTTTAATGACCATAGTACCAAGTATGGGTGGAGTTGCAGGCAATCAAACTTTAGCACTAGTGATCCGTGGTATTGCACTTGGGCATATTGGCCAAAGTAACTCGCGTTGGTTAATCGGCAAGGAACTAGGCATCGGATTATTGAACGGCATAATGTGGTCTATTTTGGTATTTTTTGCGGTATGGCTTTGGAAAGATGACATCGCATTAGGAGGGCTAATTGGCAGTGCCATGCTGATTAATATGACGGTAGCAGGCTTTGCTGGCGCCACCATCCCAATAATGTTAAAAAAATTAAATATAGACCCAGCGCTCGCAGGTGGCATGGTGTTAACCACAGTAACCGATGTCGTTGGCTTATTTGCATTTTTAGGCCTAGCCACACTATTTTTAATGAACTAGTTCATTGATTTAACGCTTACGTATCATGTCATCCGTAAATTGCGCAGCCTAGCGCAATTTTACGAACGTCGACGACGCTTCTATACGCATAAGGCTTTTTTCACACATAAACTCATTCACAGAGTGCTAAGCACTCTGATAACCTTTGCGGCCATATTCTCAGCCCCACTTTGTTAACGTTTCTCCAAGCATCAACTTGGAACAACTCACTCAACGATAACCTTGTATTCATCTTGTCATTAAGGTGACCTTTTTTTGCCATATTTGTCATCCATACTGCGCGACGACAATGACAACCGTAATGGGTTGTCGGCAGAGCACGCTCACCAAATTAGTGCAATTGCACCAA
>NZ_PJAP01000378.1:0-7917 GCF_002836795.1 Shewanella sp. 11B5
ACGATACAATTTGTTAACTAGGGCAATTTCTTAATTAGGACAATTAGCCTATTATTGTAGTTGCGATGTTGATATCACATTATGGAATAGTCTTTTTCACGATACTAATGAGTCATATGGAACATAACCAAAGTATTATTTTCGTTCAATTTTTTAGCTTAATAGCAGTAAGTTGCGCCATAGCTTGGACATTACTTGCCTGCCTATTACGCATTGCACCTAAAGCCAGTTGGTGTTTCGCCGCCACCAATATTTGTACACTTATCGGCATTATGCTTTATACCCAACGTACTGAAGCAATTAACTATTTATACTGGTTTGTGGCAGACATGACAATACTTGTGGGGTTTGCTCTGGTGCGTTGGGGCAGCCAACATTTATTTAAGCAGCCTTTATCTTACCGATTCGATCTTATTTTGCTGGCAACCACGGCATTATTAATGCTGTTGGTTCCACCATCCCTGACCTACGCTGTCTACTTAGTTATTGTAATGAGTATTACCGCAGCAACGTTCATCACCCTTAGTGGTATTGATAATTTTCGGGCGGTAAAAAAACACTTACCGCTGCATTATGCCGCGTTGATTAACGTACCTTTTTTCACCATAGGCTTACTGTTTATCATACGCGCAGTTGTTTTATTACTTTTCCCCGACGAACTTGCCAACATTTCAGCTGCAGACAAGCTTAACTCATCGTTAGTGATGTGGAGCTACATCATATTACTGCTACTCACAAATCTAGTATTGTTTGGTAATGCGCTAACTCGCTTAGTCTACAAGGTCGCTCGATTAGCCAACAAAGATCAACTAACTGGCTTATGGAATAGGCACTCTTTATTAAACAAGCTCGAAGAAGTTGATGCCCTATGGCTTCGAAATGGGTTGGCGTATAGTTTAATGGTACTCGACTTAGACCACTTCAAACGCATTAATGATACTTATGGTCATTTAGCGGGTGATATGGTGCTCAAAAATACTGCCGACATATTACAACAATCATTGAGGAAAATTGATTTCGTTTGTCGTTATGGTGGTGAGGAGTTTTTAATCATACTGCCATTAACCAATAAAAAAGAGGCTCAAATAGTGGCCGAAAAAGTACAACAAAAAATCAATGAAAATACTGTTTTATGGCAGAAGACCCATATTAATACCACTCTCAGCATTGGTTATGCTACCTGTAAAACTCACCTTAGTATTGAACAATTATTACAACTAGCTGACGACGCTATGTACCTTGCTAAAAGTAAAGGCCGCAATACAATTTGCTCAATGGATTCAATGGAAGAATCAAATGCTGCGATAATAACAGAGCAATCGTAACGGCTATCCAGTCAGCTCTTTCACATTGTGATTTTAGTCAATTAACCAATACCCTATTAGGGTAAGCGGGAGACAATTAGTCTTTACTCGGCCACAGCAAGTCATTCGGTGATTGCCATTGATTCATCATAAGTTGTTGGCATTCAGGTAATAAAAACTGCTTACCGAATTGAGGCTGTTGCTTAAAAGAATAATCCTGTTCTAAGTAGGTAAAATGCACACTATAAGCATGTAAATAACATCTATCGCTCAGCTCATCACCATATAGTTTATCACCTAAAATAGGCACGCCAATACTGGCTAAAGCCACTCTTAATTGATGGGTTTTACCGCTCAACGGTTTCAGTAAATACATCCGCATACCAGAGGCAATACTCTGACTAAAAAACTGTGTCACTGCAGGGTTTTCAGTGGTCCGCAATAACTTATACATACTGCGACGCGACTTAGCCATGTCGCCGATAATCCAGCCTTGTTTCTTTTTAGGTTTACCGCAAGCAATCGCCAAATAATATTTTTGTACTTTATGCTCAGTAAACATTTTGGTAAACACATTTGCAGTTTGAGCAGATTTCGCCACAATCAGCAACCCTGAAGTCGGTGTATCGAGTCGATGAACAGGATAAAGCTTGTAACCTAAATCAGCCTCAGCCTGTGCAATCACCCCAGCACTTCCATCTTGACTGTGAAAATGAACATTCACGGACTTGCTGATGACAATAAAGTCTGGTTGATCACTGAGCACTTGATACATAGATTATCCAACAACGATTAAATGGGAGGCTTGTGGGGTTATTTAAAGTGAATACTTACGAGTAAACCAGGGTTATTATCATGGAGTGAAATCGTCGCTTTGTGACGCGATAGAATAGCCTTTACCATTGATAATCCTAAACCAGTACCTTTGTAATGGCGGCTAGGGTCTAAGCGCACTAAGCGATCGAATACCCGCTCTTTATCTTCGTCAATAATACCCGGTCCATTATCACTAATTTGAATGTGTTTACCGTGTTGAATAATATTAATCGTGGCACCATTAGGTGAATACTTTATCGCGTTATCCACTAGATTAAACAAAGCTTGGAACAACAGATACTTATCACCATTCACGTGAACATCATCTTCTAGACTAATACTCAATACTTGGTCGTGACTCTCGGCAATCACCTCTGCCATTTCGAATAAATCTTGGCAGATTTGCTGTAAACTCACCGGCTGCAAATCAAGCATTTGCTGACCTTCTTCGATGCGCGTTAACGATAACATCGCATCAAAAGTCCCCAAACAGTGGTCTAACTCTTCAAGTAACTCAGCAGTGGCATCGGCAAGTTCAGCTGTAGGCTTTTGCGACAACAGCTCAATACCTATGCGTAAATGCGACAATGGCGTGCGTAAATCATGGGCAATGTTATCGGTCACACCGCGAACAGCACGTAAGTTTTGCTCTAAGGTGTCGAGCACTAAATTAAACTGCCGTGCCAACATATCAAATTCATCTTGGCTTTCACTGACTGGTAGACGGGTTTCATAGTGTCCGGCTTCAATTTGTTCACTCAAACGGTTATATTCGACCAGTCGTCTAAGGATGGCTTTTGAGAAAATATAGCCTAACGCTAACGTGAGTCCAAGCGTGAATGCCACGGCCCAAAATGCAGCATTAATAAATTTCTCTATTAAGGCCGCGAGTTGATCGGTACGCGTAGCAATTAATACTGGGCCATAACGGGTGATAACTAAGCCACCAGTTAATATATGCAGTTTATCTGGACCACCAGTAAAGATAGGGAAATCTTTCGTTTCAGGCAGCTGTGGCATATTTTCGGGTAAAAAAGTCAATGCGCCCACCATATCAACACTGTTGCGCCAGGCAATCAGTGCTGTTTTAGGATCGGCTGCACGAATTTGAGCCGCAAAGCTGCGACGGTTAACCGTTAATGCTAACTGTTGATAGCGCTGCATTTCTGCAGCTAGATGTTTATCTACTTGATTTTGTTGCTCAATCACTAACTGTCTATAGAGACTAAGCACCAACATAACAATGAGTATGGTTACTAGTGTCGAGAAGATCAGCGTGATCCGCCACGCACTACTTTGGTAAGGCTTAATGCCTTTTACAAAGGCGATATCCAGCCCCTCTAACGGTTTCAATTAACTCACCGTGACCAAGTTCTTCAAATTTGCGACGTAACTTGGCAATATGTACATCAATCACGTTGGTGCGAGGATCAAAATGGTAGTCCCACACTGCTTCAAATAATAATGTACGGCTAATCACTTGATTAGGATGTTCCATTAAGTATTTAAGCAATTGAAATTCTTTTGGTTGAAGCATTAACTCGCTATCGTCAAGGGTGACTTTACGAGTTAATAATTCCATTTTTAAACTGCCCACTTCAATTTCAGTGGCAGCGGGTTCAACCACGTTACGTTGCGCAAGTTTTTCAGCACGAACTAACAATTCAGCAAAGGCAAATGGCTTGGTCATGTAATCATCACCACCCGCACGTAAACCTTTTACACGCTCATCAACATGGCTTAATGCCGATAAAATTAGTACTGGTGTTTTATTACCACTGGTACGTAGAGCAGACAATAATGTTAAGCCGTCTAGCTTTGGTAACATGCGATCGAGGATCAGTAAATCATATTGGTTATGTTTAGCTAACGTGAGGCCTTCTTGGCCATCTGTCGCGCTATCAACTTGATATTTCTGAGCCGTAAATCCGTCGGCTACATACTTTAACGTAGTAGCATCATCTTCAACCAATAAAATACGCATAGTCATAGAGTCTTTAATCCCATTTGAGCAGAGGTAGTGGACGTAGAGTCTCAATATCGAAAGCAATAGTATTTCTACTATCTTGATTGAGTAATTTTAGTTCGAGATAACTAATCGATAAATCGTGGTCTAATTCCGCCTGTGTTAAATATCCTTGTTGATTTTTAATCGCGAGGGTCACTAGTTCTGAAAACTTCATGTGCTTAGCTTGCAGCTTTTTTGCCGCATTAACTTGGCCAATATCATCAGAGGCATAAGCAGATGATTTTTCGGTTAATAATGTACCGTCTAAGGCTCGGTATTCGTATTTATTGATTCGGTGTGTCTCTACATTTATCATAGAAATCTTATACACCAGCAAACCTTCTTCAACATCAACATCAAAGTCACAAATCGTGCCTTTGTCTTGTTGCTCTAATTGTTCCATGACCGTTATTGGCTTTAAAAAGTCGCCATTGATCAATAAAGAGTGCATAGATGGAGTGGCCATCACGGCACAAGGAAGAAAGCATATTGCTAGCAGCAACCGAACCATCACAAGCCTCTATATAATTGAAAATTCTATCACACGACTACTCTACCTAAGAGCAGCCAAAGTCCCAAGAAATCTAAGATTAATAATTGATCATAAATACCATTTTTCAGTGAGATGGGTTGTCGTTGTACAATGTTTTTTAGAAATATAGGTTCTGGTAAACCTATACAAATCAGCCCAAATGGGATGGTTTTATATCAAATGCGCTTTTTAGATCGTTAAATGGCCTTATTCAAACATCAATCCCCAGTTTATTATCCGAAAATGACATTCTGAGCGATAAAAAGAATTATTTAACCTCAACACGGTTAAGAAGCGGGATATGTAAGGCAAAAATACAATATTCGCCTATTTTATTTCAAACTTGGTTATCCGAGTTCAGACTGTGCACTTAAAATATGAATTTGATCTGACTTAAGCGCAATAGTCGTTTGCACTCCTGGCGATAAGGCTAACTTATGGACTAAATGTGTCGGCACATCTGCATTGATAATAGATCCAATGCCTACAACTGACGCTATCACTCGTGACGATTCACCCATCACCAACACAGACTCAATTAATACTTCTAATTTATTTAAGCTTTTACACAGACGACCGCTGCTAATGGCGTTAAAACGAATACCTTGGTTTGGAATAACCCAACGGATAGATTGGCCGACAGTTAATGCTGGTGCACTGTCGCTGACAATCAATTCATCACCCAGCGTAAACTGGGTCATATTACGTTCAATATCTTGCGATACGACTTGACCGTCAAAAATATTCCTCAAGCCCATTTGTCGTGCAACCGCTTCGTTATTGGGATGAGATAACACCTCAAATGGTTTGCCTTGTTGCAGCATTTGGCCCTGACTAATAAGTATCATCTTATCAGCCAATAGCAATGCCTCATGGATGTCATGCGTTACCATGACCACCGGGATAGACAATTGCTGTTTTAAGCGAGCTAACTCAATATACAAGCGTTCACGGGTTTCCCGGTCTACTGCAGAAAAGGGTTCATCTAACAGTAAGATAGCTGGCTCACGTGCAAGAGCACGGGCTAGCGCAACTCGTTGACGTTGTCCGCCAGACAATTGCGCGGGTAAACGATCAGGCAACCCATGTAAATTGACACGTTCTAGCCAATCTAATGCTCGTTGCTTTCGTAATTCTTTTGGCACATGATCAAGCCCAGAAATAACATTGTCGAGTGCTGTTAAATGTGGGAACAGACCAAAATGTTGTGGCATATAACCGATATGCCGCTGCTGGGGAGTTAACGAAATAGACTGCTTTGCATCAAACCATAATCTATCACCACAATGAATGTGGCCCCGTTGAGGTAAACTCAAACCGGCAATCATTCTCAGCAAAGTCGTTTTACCGCCACCAGAAGGGCCAACCACGGCTAGCACTTCACCAGCCCGACAACTGAAATGAGCTTCCAATGGAATAGGCAATGTTTGTGAAATATCACATATAAGGTCAGCGTTGTGTGGCACCACGATGCCCTCCTAAACGCTTCGACATACTTGTAGTGAGTGCTAACGCACTTACCGCAAACAACAATAATACCAAAGACATCATTCCGGCAGAATCAAAATCGAATGCTTGCACACTATCATAAATCGCTATTGAGATAGTTTTGGTTTCGCCGGCAATATTACCGCCCAGCATCAACACCACACCAAATTCGCCCAGCACATGGGAAAAACACAGTACAACGGCCGTTAAAACGCCAGGCCATATCATAGGCAATTCTATTCGAAAAAATATCCGTAATCGACTCATGCCACAGCAAGCCGCGGCATCACGAATGTCGATCGGAATCGTTTCAAAAGCACGTTGAATAGGCTGAACCGCAAAGGGAATATTGACGATAATGGAAGCGATTACCAATCCTGAGAAATGAAACACCAATTGTTGTCCGGTTAATTGCTCAACCCATTGACCAATCATGCTCTGATTACCTAACCCCACTAGCAGGTAATAACCAATGACGGTTGGCGGTAACACTAACGGCACCATGATCAAAGCCTCAAGCCATGATTTACCTTTAAATTGGCGATATGCCAACGCCCGCCCGACAATAATGGCCAACGGAATTAACAATACTACGGTAAAACAACTCAGTTTGACCGACAGCCACAGAGCTTGCCAATCCATTAATCAGCCTTCTTTACAGCAGGTTTTGGTAAATTAAACCCAAATTGACTTAATACTTCCTGTGCATCTGCTGATTGCATGTATTGATAGAATCGCTCAGCAGTTTCAGATGCATTAGGCATTAATGCCATCCGTTGATTAAGCGGTTGATATAGCGAATCAGGGATAACCACATAATTACCACGCTTGGTAAATTCAGGAGATAGCACCAATGATAACGGCACAATACCACCTTGAGTCGATCCACTAATGGTAAATTGGGCAGCTTGTGAAGCATTTTCGCCTAAAATCAGTTTAGATAGCAGTGCGTCCCACAAACCTTTTGCTTTAAGGACTTCACGCGCACGTTCGCCATAGGGAGCATGATCAGGATTTGCGATTGCAAAACGAGACACCTTTCCATCGGCGATTAATTGCGCTAATCCAACTAACTCAGGATCTAAAATTAACGGTGACTTCTTAGGTGCAGCAAGAGCAAGTCGACCGATGGCATAAATAACACCGTCATTTTGGGTAAAACCTGCTTGATGCAGCCGCTCAATATATTCTTCATCAGCACTGAGCATCATCTCAAACGGTGCGCCATGCTGAATTTGGGTCACAAAATTACCTGAAGAACCATAACTGATCCGCAGAGCTAAACCCGTTTGCTGCTGAAAACGTATCGCTATCTCATCTACCGCAAATTTAATGTTAGCAGCCGCAGCAATGGCCGGAGCATCACTCGCGACACTTGCAGAACTAAACCCTACGGAACTAACAATGGCAAAGAATAATGCGATAGCAGCAGCACGGAATCGAGGCCTAAATGAGTCTGCAAGCTGAGTAATGTTGACGTAAATGAAAGACATTGAGGGTTTATCCTTGCTATGTACGAGTCATGGAGACGATTACTTTTGCCACATTTTGGCTGCTTGCTGATCGCTATCACGCGCTTCAACCCACTTAGCGCCAGTATCGCCAGCTTCAAGCTTCCAAAAAGGCGCTTTCGTTTTTAAAAAATCGATTAAAAACTCACATGCCGCGAAAGCTGCTTTACGATGAGCGCTAGTCACACCAATAAACACAATTTGTTCACCAAGCGACAACCTACCAACTCGATGAATAATCGTCACTTTATTTAAAGG
>NZ_PJAP01000137.1:0-1197 GCF_002836795.1 Shewanella sp. 11B5
CCATGCCACAATAAGTTACATCGTATTTGGCTGTGGCGGTTGGTGCTGCTTGGTTCATCCTTGCCAGCAGTTCATCTAAGCTAGGCTCTTGGTTATCACCTGCTGGCAAGTCTGTTTTTTTGGTCATTTATTCAGTAGCTCCAATACCTGAGCAGCGGCAAGCTGTTCAGCTTTTCTTCTTGAACTTGCCACACCGGTGACAACTTTATCTAATTCACTAATTTTACATTCTACGGTGAAGGTTTGATCATGGGCTTCACCTTCTACTGCAACAACTTGGTAATCAGGCAATGGCTTTTTAAAACCTTGCAGGTATTCTTGCAATATTGTCTTCGGATCTTTTTGATTAATACCCGGTTTAATCTCAGCTAAACGCTCTTGATACCATGATAATAATAGCTTGCGGCACACTTCAATATCAGCATCAAGATAGACAGCACCAATAATAGCCTCTACAGCATCAGCTAAAATAGATTCGCGTCTAAAGCCACCACTTTTGAGTTCACCAGGGCCTAAATACAAATAATCACCTAGCTTGAACTCTTTAGCGATGATTGTCAGCGTGTCACCTTTGACTAAAGTGGCGCGCATACGGCTTAAATCACCTTCAGTCGCCTTTGGGAACTGATGATATAAAGCATCTGAAATGGCTATCGATAAAATCGAATCACCTAAAAACTCTAAACGCTCATTATGTTTATTTGCTGCGCTACGATGTGTTAAGGCCTGAATAAGTAATTCAATATTATTGAACTCATAACCTAAAGTACGGCACAAACGCGGCAAATTTTTAATGGGTTCCATCAATGTATTCCACCTACTCTATCAAAACGTACACCGGTCGGTACCCATGTTGGTAACACATCACTCGGCTTACGATCAAATTCAAAACTAATCCAAATTGCAACGGCTTTACCGACAAGATTCTCTTCCGGTACAAAACCCCAAAAACGACTGTCTGTGCTGTTATCGCGATTATCACCCATGGCAAAGTACATACCTTTTGGCACGACAAACTCACCAGCAGGAAGACCTGCTTGAGGATAAAAATGCTGTCTAAAATCAGGGCGCGTTGGATTAATTAAAATATCGTGCTCAACATCGCCTAATTGCTCACTCAAACGAATTAATGGCACGTCATTTTGGCTAAACTCACCGCGATTAATCTCTACATGTTCAATAGTATGAGCAGCAGGA
>NZ_PJAP01000138.1:0-1196 GCF_002836795.1 Shewanella sp. 11B5
GGGGTAAAGCGCATTATTTGTTATAAATCAGCCTTTGCAAACCTTTAGCTTTGCGGCGACATTTTCAAACAGCGAAAAGGTCGCAACGGAATTGCCCCAGCTTCTGGCAATCAAAAATGGGTGAAATGGTTAATCTACAGCTTAATGACAGTGTGCATTTAAAACAAGAGATGCATTAATCGCTGTTCTCTTTAATTAGCTCAATTATAGTGCTGTTAAATTGTTGGATATCAAACTTACTTTCATCAAAGAAAACATCGTCAATACCTTTAACGATAGCAAGAGCATTTTTCATTTGTGATAATCCTTCTGCACTCAACTGCAATGTTTTAGCTCGGGTATCGAGAGGGTCAACTTGTCTGATCACTAGGCCTCTCTTCTCAAGAGATTTGAGCACACTAGAAACAACTGACTTATCCATCTTAGTAAAGTGTATTAGTTTAACTTGATTAACTAATTCAGTATTGGTATTAAGCCATTGAATACCCGATATTATGATGAATTGAGGGTAGGTGAGCTCTATTTTTTTTAACGCATTATTGAGCAACTTTTGACGCATATTGGTAATTTGCCAAAGCAAATAGCCGCTATGATTTTCTGGCTTGTCATTTCTAAATACAATATCTTTCATTCTAACCTGGTACTCATTAGTTTGTGATTACTTCAAATTTGGCAACAAATCAACTTTAAAGTAATCAATGAGAGATACTCCGTCAGCAGTTACTTTTAAGTTAATTTGCCAATGTTCAATACCATTATCAATAGCTTGTTTAACGACTTTCCTAACTTGACTTGTTCCAGTAGCATTATTTAACGGTGGAGCAAACGGTTTGGCATCAAATAAATTACATAAAAGCACAATAGACTTTTGATTAGCATTAATTTGTGTCGAAATTTCGGTGTAATGTCTTAGTAATCTCTCAAAGGAAGTAAATTTACTGTCTGATTTTTTGATACCGAATGGAATATCTTTAAGTAACGTCTTAACCTCGACATAGCAATTATCGTTTATTAAAAAATCTATCTTAGAAGTGTTGAGAAATACCTCTCTTTTTACTGTTTCAACTAACAACATTTCTGGCAGTAAGTTATGTTCTAGAAAGAAATTAATGTAGGTGTTGGCTTTGACTTGATTGATGCCGACGATAGTATCACTTTTGCTTACAGGATAAATGGCCTCAACAGTATAATTTGTT
>NZ_PJAP01000139.1:0-1196 GCF_002836795.1 Shewanella sp. 11B5
TTTAGCAGCCTCTTTAGCTTCAGCAGCTTCACATGCTGCTGCAGTAAAGATAACATCTGTAGAGCTATTTAGTGCTGTTTCGGCTGAATCTTGAATCACACCAATAATAAAACCAACTGCCACAACTTGCATGGCAACATCATTAGAAATCCCAAACAAACTACACGCTAATGGGATTAATAATAATGAACCACCGGCAACACCTGAAGCACCACAAGCAGAAACCGACGCTATCACGCTCAATAACAGAGCTGTCATAAAGTCCACTTGAATACCCAAAGTATGAGCTGCTGCTAATGTTAATACCGTAATGGTAATCGCAGCACCGCCCATATTAATGGTGGCACCTAATGGAATAGACACTGAATAAGTGTCTTTATGCAGTTTTAATTCTTCACACAAAGCCATGTTGACCGGAATATTGGCCGCACTTGAACGGGTGAAAAAGGCTGTTACACCACTTTCACGTAAACACTTAAATACTAATGGATAAGGATTACGCTTAATTTTGACATAAACGATAATAGGGTTAATCACCAAAGCAATGAATAACATAGATCCCACAAGTACCATCAATAATTGGCCGTAACCCGCTAGAGCGTCGAAACCTGTTTCAGCAAATGTGGCCGCAACTAAACCAAAAATACCGATAGGCGCTAAACGAATCACAAAGCGAACAATATTTGACACCGCATCACTGACATCTGAGAGCATTCGTTTAGTGCTGTCGCTGGCATGATGCATGGTTATTCCAAGACCAGCCCCCCACACCAAAATACCAATGTAATTGCCCGTTAATAGTGCGTTAACTGGGTTATCGACAATTTTGAACAATAAGGTATTGATAACTTCACTAATCCCTTGAGGAGGATTGGTTCCCTCTATCCCAGTGGTTAGCAATAAAGTGGTTGGAAACGCAAAACTGAATAATACTGCGGTTAATGCAGCAACAAATGTACCCAGAAGATATAGCCCAATGATAGGACGCATATTGGTTTGGCTATTTTTCTTTTGATTGGCAATCGATGATGCAACCAAAACAAAAACCAGGATTGGCGCAATAGCTTTTAAAGCACCCACAAAAAGTGAGCCCAAAAAAGCCACATTGTTGGCACCTGTTGTTGAAATACTTGCCAGAATCACGCCCAAAATGATTCCGCTGATAATTTGTAGCACGAGGCTACCGTTAGCGATAC
>NZ_PJAP01000140.1:0-1189 GCF_002836795.1 Shewanella sp. 11B5
AACCACGGAAACGGCAACAACATCAGCAGTTATCTTATCGATTGCGGGCTATTTCAAGGTGCAGAAACGGCAGGAAAAAGTTCGGCAGACCAACTGCAAATCACCTTTGACATTCAACATATTAAAGCGCTTATTGTTACCCATTGCCATATCGACCATGTTGGGCGAATTCCCTACTTACTGGCTGCAGGATTCAATCAGCCTATTTATGCAACAACCGCTACAGCAGCACTATTACCACTGGTAATCGAAGACGCCTTAAAAGTGGGTGTGACGCGCGACCCTAAATTGATCCAGGCTTGTATCAATCGACTGAAAAAACTGCTTGTCCCAGTCGATTACGGTCAGTGGATAACGCTACCGATAAACATACCGCAAAACATACCAACAGCTATATCTTCGACAGAAAGTGCCATAGAAATGGACGGTGCATTATCAATTGAAAAACTAGCGACCGAACCGTCATCTATATCATCGACTGAAAATACCGAAGATATCTCAAAAGAAACAATCGTCACTCCAGCTATTTATAATAAAGCAAAACTCAAATTCAAACCCGCTGGGCATATACTCGGTTCAGCCTATGTTGAAATAGACTTAAGCGGTCCTAGCGGTAACCATCGAGTTGTTTTTTCGGGTGATTTAGGCGCAACCTACGCACCGTTACTTGCTAGCCCCAAAAGTCCTTACAGAGCAGATACCTTAGTCATTGAATCCACCTACGGCGATAAAAACCATCAAGGACGTAAAGAACGCAGCAAGCAACTCAAAAATATCATCGAAAGCGCCGTAAAGGATAATGGCGTGGTACTCATTCCTGCATTTAGCATTGGCAGAACCCAAGAGCTATTATACGAATTCGAACACATTATTCATCGCAATAAACACAACCCTGTATGGCAAAACATCGACATTATCGTCGACTCTCCCATGGCAGCTAACTTCACCCAAAAGTATCGTCAGTTCAAAACACTCTGGGACAACGAAGCCAAAGGTAAACTAGCCCAGGGACGCCACCCACTCGACTTCAACCAACTCATCACCATAGACAGCCACCAGGACCATCTTTCAGTAATCAACTACCTCGACTCAACCCACAAACCCGCCATTATCATCGCCGCATCCGGCATGTGTACTGGCGGAAGAATCACCAACTATCTCACCCGCTTCTTGCCCAATCCCACCACAG
>NZ_PJAP01000141.1:0-1189 GCF_002836795.1 Shewanella sp. 11B5
AAAAGTATTGAGATTGTTGATATCGATAAACTCTTTGAAGCTATATTTCCAAATAATTCATGGGAACGTACTGACTTAACAAGTTCAATAGACAATGTAGTCGGAAAATTCGGTGAGTGGGTTGAGTCTATTGAGCCAAACCTAATTAACATCGACATTAGCGGTAACGCTACAACAGCACAATACAATAAGTTGGCTAGAGAGCTAGGGTTGTCAACGTTAAACGGATCCTTTAAAAGGACACCGTTGCAATTTAATTATCAATTTGTAGCTATTGCATGGGGAGACAGTGAGAGTCCCGTTATACACGGTATTGAATTGATTTATGACATCACAATAATTTCTGGGCAATTTTCAAAACTCCCCCTAGCAGAGCTAACAACACGATTAACAGACAGAAAAAACAATATCATTGAGCAAGTGTTTGTTGAAGAGAATGCTGCTATGGATAGGTTTGAAAGCATGTTTTCAGTTCTAGTGAAAGATTATGAGGACTCCTTGAAGGAGCATGCGTAGCTAACAAGCGCATGTTGTTGGACTGGTTTTCTGCTGCGCTCCAATGCGGGCGTTAGCTACAAAGGGATTATGTATGCCCATAGAGTTAAATGAAACATTAGTTGTAGGAATATCTGCAACAGCATTGTTTGATCTTTCAGAATCCGATGAAATTTTCAAACAAAAATCGAAATCAGATCCTGACTCAGCTATTGATGAATATCGAAAACATATGCTTGAGAAAGAGGATGAGCCATTAGAAGATGGTACAGGTATGTCACTTGTAAGATCGCTTCTAAATTTAAATGAACATTTAGATAAAGATGACAATACGCCTATTGTTGAAGTTGTCATTATTTCAAGAAATAGCCCCGAAACAGGTTTTAGAGTATTAAAAGAAATTCGTAGGCGTAATTTACCTATTACTAGGTCTGCATTCATAGCGGGTGAAAAAAGCTCTATTTATCTAGATGCTTTTTATGTTGATTTATTTTTAACTACAAATGAAGAAGATGCACAAGATGTTATCGATAGTAATGTGTGCGCATCAGCACTAGTTAAAGCCCCACCTAAAAATGCAAAGCCTCTAGATGAACAACAAGTTAGGTTTGCATTTGATGCTGACGCTGTTCTATTCAATGAAACTAGTGAATTAGTAAATCAAACTGAAGGGTTGGAGAAGTTCTGGTCAAAT
>NZ_PJAP01000142.1:0-1188 GCF_002836795.1 Shewanella sp. 11B5
CTTACGACTGCAAAGGCATTCATTTCTGAACCCGTAGCTGGCAGAGTAGCAATAACGCCAAGTGGAATAACCTTGTCATTAGCCACTGGAACTGGGGTGAAGCCGTGATGTAATAAGCTGGCTGTATCACCATCAAACTGAGTTGCAAGGGCAATAAATTTGGTGCCGTCCATCACTGAACCGCCGCCAACAGCGAGTAAGAAGTCGATATTTTCTTTACGAGCAACTTCAACTGCTTTCACGAGTGTGTCGTACTTAGGGTTAGCTTCAATACCGCCAAATTCAAATACAGTGCGGTTACCTAATGCTGCTTTAACTTTATCGAGTGTGCCGAAACGTTGTACGCTGCCGCCACCGTAAGTGATTAATACTCTTGCATTTTCTGGGACAAGTTGGTCTAACTCTGCAATACGGTCTTTACCGAAAACAACATGAGTAGGGTTACGATAATCAAAATTAAGCATAATTGTTGCCTTTTGGTTTAGCATTGAAACAAATAAGTGGCTGATTGTGTATATAGATTATTTGTACACAACAGCAACGATAAATCATGTAGCTATGATAGTCCTTTGAGTCAAAATAAACATACACAGAACTGTCGTGTTCATGCCTATTCCTATCTTATTTGTGTTTATATGACTAGTTATTGATAATTTTAATACCTTTTACTGCTTTTTTGGTAGTATCGGTGTCATGGTTTATTCTGAGGGGAAGAGTATGAATGAGATAGCAACATTAATGGCACAGCTTGCCCCAAAAGAAGGGGTCAATGATACTCACTTATCCGGCGTTCATGTGTTTCGTAGCTCACAATATGGTGCGCGCGGGCCAATGTGCTATTCACAAGGCGTGCTTATTGTTGGCCAAGGTAAAAAGCGGGTCTATTTAGATAATCAAACCTTTGAGTATGACCGTCAGCACTCATTAGTGATGACCGTGCCATTGCCAGTAGAATGTGAAACCTTTGCCAGCATTGAAGAACCTGTGCTGGTGTTGATGGTTGATATTGATTTAGTACAACTCAATTACATTATCCGTTTAATGGATGAGCATCATCAAATCCCTAAAGATTTAAACGAATCGCGCCAGAGTGGTTTTTTTGTTGCTGATAATACTGAAGATATGGATTGCAGTGTTATTCGGTTATTACAGGCATTGCAGTCGCCGTTAGAAGCAAAAGTAATGGGT
>NZ_PJAP01000143.1:0-1187 GCF_002836795.1 Shewanella sp. 11B5
CAAATATTTCCATTTCAAATGGAGCTAATTTCTCGCCGTTAATAATGCGCTGAATATATCCTGAGATAAGTTTGTTTTTCGGATTATCCGTTAAATACTTATAGTAATACTCACCAAAACCAGAAATAGTAAGCCCCAAAATATGAGTAACCGATGGGCTAACGTATTGTATAAATCCTTCGATATCGTGTTGATAAAAAATATATTCATCTTCTAACGACTCAACCAAACCACGGTATCTATTTTCGCTAATGGTAAGCTGAAGCGTCCGTTCCAAGACGTTTTGTTCAAGATTATTTTTTAATTCGTTTAATGCCATATTGGCATTTGCAGTATTAATATTAGCAATGGTTAAGGCTTGATTATTCCGTCTAGCTTGCAAAATCCACACACTAAGCAACAAAATTAATACACCTGCCACCGCCGCAAACTCAATCAAATCTTGGTAATCTTTCGGCAGTGTAATGTTTGCCCCCCAGGCTTCATTAATGGCAATTTTTTCAGCAGAGCTCAACGAGCTCAACCCTTTCTGCATAATACTGGCTAATATAGGAAAATCATTTCTGACTGCGATTGATTCATTAGCATTATTTTTTTCGTAAAATGCGACAAATTTTAAATCGGAAAATGAATACTTTAACTGGTAATAATTAGCAGCAGCAAAAAAGGTAATAGCCGCATCAGCTTGATTTGCCTGAACGGCTTCCATTGCTTCACGCATATTATCAACAAGCAATGGGGTCACACTGGGAAATTCATCGATAATTTTATCGGTATATTGATAACCTTTTACTAAGGCTATGGTTTTATTTGCGATATCACTGCGGTTATGAATATGATGCTTGTTTTTTTTGCCGATAATGACCAACGATTTATACACTATTGGGCTAGTGAATAAGAATTTTTTTTCGCGATTAGGTGTGTTAACCATGGTCAACACAATATCAATGTCCTTTTTCTGCAGGTTTTTTACAATATTTGGCCAGCGAGTTTCATCACTTAATTCAAATTGAATATTTAATTTTTTACCCATTAGAAATAAGGTATCAATTGCCATACCAACAATTTGACCGTTTTCATTGATATAGCTGTAAGGAGGGAAATATCCATCAACGCCAACACGAATGGGTTGGTGCTCGCTCAACCACTGTAATTCGTTTTCATCAAGTGTTATAGGCTCAATAACG
>NZ_PJAP01000144.1:0-1187 GCF_002836795.1 Shewanella sp. 11B5
GTTGTTATGGATCACTTCGAGTTTGTTTATTGTTACAGTGATTACACTGTCTTTAAGTTTATGGGGTAGTTTAAAAGATAAAAACGCCACTTTAGCAACAGAAATCGAAGTCGCACTAAAACAAGAAATTAACGATAAACTTTCAGCAAGAGCGGGTGAATATGGTGAACGTGTTGCAGGGTTTATTAATGAAGCGTATAGAATTCCATATTTATTTGCAGGCTTGTTGGAGCAAACTTCACGAAAAAAGCCGTTAAATCGTGATGAGGTAGAAGTGTCATCGGCGGCGGTTATACAAAAAAACAGTCAAGTGTCTGCAATATACGTCCAATTTGAACCCAACGGCTATGATGGTCTCGATGATAATTATCTTCAAGGTGACAGCCACAGTGTGCCGAATGTGGGCACATTAGAAATATATCATACCCGTAATGATGATGGCTCAGTTGAACAAGTACAAGTTGATGATGCAGAAGAAAAATACATTGCTGATTTAGATGAGTTTGGAGTGCGTGAGGCCGAGTGGTATTTGTGTGCCAAAGACAGTAAAAAGTCGTGCTTAATGGAACCGTATTTGTACGAGATCACTCCTGGTAATACCGCATTAATGACTTCGTTAACCGTGCCCGTTATCGTCGACAATCAATTTAAAGGTTTAGTTGGCGTTGATATTAACTTGCCGATATTCCAAACCATGATCATGCAATTATCTAAAAGTTTATATGGTGGGCAAGCTAAGGTTACCTTGGTGAGCCAGAAAGGTTTTGTGGTGGCAGCTAGCCATTATAAAAAATTTGCGCGACCTTTTAGCGAATCTGTAGGGCCAGAGTTAGCCAAAAAATTGTTAGCTTTAGACAGTTCTTCGGGGTTTGTGAATGAACCGACCAGTATTGCTGTGGCATATCCAATTAATATCCCTATTGCTGATGCCACTTGGTCCTTGATTATTGAAGTGCCGAAAACCCAAGCGTTTATGGCGGTTGATAATATGAATACCGCCATGAATGACATGGCGATGTCTCTGGGCAGCTTGCTATTAACCATCGGTATTATTGTTACGATTATTGCGGTGCTTATTATCAGTTTGGTTATTCGTAGCATTATTGCACCGCTTAATATGATCCAAGCTCGCGTTGAAAACCTTGCCAGCGCTGAAGGCGATTTAACTCAAGCGATAGAAGTCGATG
>NZ_PJAP01000145.1:0-1187 GCF_002836795.1 Shewanella sp. 11B5
GATGCTGTTACCGCAGCCAAGTTACGTGTGGGTGATAATGACAATTTATCAGCTATGGTCGCCGCAGCAGCGGATGCAGATGCGTTAATTATCTGCTCTGACGTAAAAGGGCTTTATACTAAAAACCCTAATTTACATGAAGATGCCACGCTAATTAAGCAAGTCAGTGAAATCAATGCTGAGATTTATGCTATGGCTGGCGGTGCTACGAGCAGCGTAGGTACTGGTGGCATGTTAACCAAGATTGAAGCCGCTGAGAAAGCGATTTCACACGGAATTGAAACCATGATTGTGGATGGTTTTGACGCGGACACATTCAATCAACTTTTAAAGGGCCAAAATCCAGGCACTTTATTCACCCCGTATGATGTACCGATGCAAGAACACTTGCATTGGATGATGCATACCTCACAAATTCAAGGTGAGTTAATTGTCGAAAATGACTTTAGCGCTGACCTTGAAGAACATGATACTCAACTAACCACAGACGATGTAGTGGCCGTAAGAGGCAACTTTTCCGTCGGTGATACTGTTCTAGTGCGCAAAGGCGATGGTACTAAATTGGCTAAAGCCAAATCAAACTACAGTAGTTGTTTATTACATTTTATTGCAGACCAGGAAGATCGTGAATTTGCCAACAATGCCCAGCAAAAAACGGGCCCACTGATCTCTGACAAAAACATCGCCATTTTGGAGCAACTATGAGTTTAATTAAAGATTTATCGCAAGCAGCAGCCACAGCGGCACAAACTCTAGCCCTATTAGATGAAAAAGTTAAAAATACCATTTTAGTTGATATGGCCCGTGCACTTAGAGCACACAGCGACGATATTATTAAAGCGAATTTATTGGATCTTGACCATGCCGAAAAAGCGGATTTAGGCGCGGCAATGATAGACCGACTAACACTGACACCTGAACGTATTGAATCAATGGCCGCGGGTATCGAAACCGTTGCATCATTACCCGATCCGGTCGGCATGGTACGTGAAATATGTGAGCGACCAAATGGTCTAAACATTCAAAAAATGCGCGTACCTTTAGGCGTTGTTTGTATGATTTATGAAGCACGCCCTAATGTTACCGCTGATGCGGGTGCATTGTGCTTTAAATCAGGTAATGCAGTGATATTGCGTGGCGGTAAAGAAGCACTACATTCAAGTAAAATCATTGCTTCTATTTTACAA
>NZ_PJAP01000146.1:0-1187 GCF_002836795.1 Shewanella sp. 11B5
CTTATTCGAAAATGCTAACGCTTCCGATAGGCCATCCCTGGCCAACGAAAGCTAGCCTGACGTCCTGTCAGGCTCACGCTATTTTCTTCAACGTCCTCAAGTTCTGAGTTGAGTTTGTACATTTTTAAATCAAATCCAAGTCGTTTTTGCCCCAAAGTGCGTTACAACTATTATAATAAAGGGCTGTTTTTCGGATATTACACCTTAATACAGAATGTATACTTAAATTTTAATTATCTGAAGTTTCACTCAGTATTATTAACGCTTCAATAGCACTATCGATGTTTGCATATACCTTTACATGTTGAAATGGCAAATATTTAGGGAGTACCCGATTTATTGCATCTGACAAGCTTTTTTCTGTTAAAAACAAATCAAAGTATGGAAGGGCTGATGCAGCATGATGCATATCGAAAAAGTCGTTTATATTAATATTTTTATTTTGTGAGATAATCCAAGTGGCACAAATAGTAGAGAATGTGTTCATTGATGGAATAAGGTCATCTAGAGTATTTGCGCATTTTCTTTCAAACAAAATATTCATAATAGAATTAGCTTGATCAACAGTGTAATTTTCGACAGTGTTTGAGATGGCATTTAAAATATCACATTTATGTTCAATAATTTCCGATTTGAGTTCATGGACTAATATTTCATTAATCCTTCCACTTCTAGATTTTCTTCTATTTAGGATTTTTTGTGTGGGGTCAGGAAAGCTATTAACAAACTCAGAATTATGCTGTAAATGTTCAAGATAAGTTGCCAGGCCTATTGAATTATCAAAGTAAACATCCTGAACTTTATTGTCATATGTTCTATTTTGTTCACCTGTGTCAACTACAGTAAACTTTCCCCATCCATAGGCTACACAAGTCCAAATATGCTGAGAGCATAATTCCAAATTATGGCCTTTCATTCCTTCTGGATCTAGGAGGAATCTTAACATGAACTCAAATTCAACAACGACACGTTCGCGATAAGGTCGAATGGCAGTGTTTCTAGACAATAAGTATACTAAAGACAGCGTAGATTCTAGTGACTCAGGACTGGTTTGTTTTAAAAACTCTTCAAAATGTGACTCTGAAAAAGGGAAGATCATTTTTCCACTTTCAGCTAGATTCATGACTAAGTTATATAGACGAAGCTTTGCAGTATCGCTAGTTATTCCTCGATGAACATCCCTAAGA
>NZ_PJAP01000379.1:0-7904 GCF_002836795.1 Shewanella sp. 11B5
CTGGTGGCAGCTATGAGGCACCAGCCATGCAAGGTCGCAGTGCTGATGAACGAACGTTAGCTCGAGAAGCTTATTTTTTAAGTTTAACAGCGCAGTTGGTCCAGCGTAGCCCTATTCCATTAATGCTAACGGGAGGTATTCATCGCCTACCTGTGGCTCAACAAGTTATCGATGCTGGTTTTGCATTGTGTGGTATCGCTAGCGCCCTCGCCTTCTATCCCGACTTAGCCAATAAATGGCAAATTCAGCCAGAGTTTGTCCCGTCAATTCCAACAGTCAATTGGCAGAGTAAACCTTTGGCTGGACTGGCGACGATGGCCGTGATTAAACGTCAGCTTCGCCGCATAAGCCAAGGTAAGCAGCCACACGCTAATGATTCACCATTGTGGAGTTTATTAATCGATCAATATAAAACTAAACAGCGCACTAAACGTTATCGTCATATTGTAGGTCTTTCTAATCATTAACGGGTTAACGATTGGCGGGTTATACATTTATTTACTAACGATTAGCACTGACAGTTAACGTGCTGGACATTAAGCAACTCGTCTTAACGCCTTCACATAAAACGCTAGCGCGTAAAACGATGGATCTGTTGGTTGCTGCTACCGCGCCATAAAAGCGCGGGATCGGCTTTCTCTTGCTCATATTTGCCGTCAATCAACACATCCACAAAGTTCACCACAGCTTGTTGCTGCGGTGTGAGATCGGCCAGTTGATAACCGGTCCACAACCAAATATCTTTATCAGGGCATTCCTGCTTTACCCGCGTAACCAATTTTAATACGCCTTCAAGATTGGCTGAATGCAGCGGATCGCCACCACTTAACGACAATCCTCGACGGTAAATACGAGTATCGGTTAAATCATCAATAATCTGATCTTCTAGTGCTTGGCTAAAAACATGGCCAGCATCTACACGCCAAGTACTTTGGTTATAGCAACCTTTACACTCATGCTCACAACCGCTGACAAATAACGTACAGCGGGTGCCTTCGCCGTTGATCACATCAACGCTATGGTATGCACTGTAATGCATTATAAATGCTTCACTCTGCGCTTAACTTCTTCTTGCTTACCGAAGTTAAATGGTCGCGCATCTGGGCTGCCTAAATAACCGCAAACGCGACGAGTAACAGACACTCGGCTTGGCTCATGATTACCACATTTAGGGCACACAAACCCCTTACTGGTACAATTAAACTCACCAATAAAACCGCAATCGTAACACTCATCAATAGGGGTATTGGTGCCGTAATATGGCACTCGGCTATAACTGTAATCCCAAACGTTTTCGAGCGCTTCAATATTGTGCTGCATGTTGGGATATTCGCCGTAACAAATAAACCCGCCATTGGCGATGGCTGGATAAGGTTGTTCAAAATCAATCTTATCAAAAGGATTTACTTTCTTTTCAACATCTAAGTGAAAACTATTGGTGTAATACCCTTTGTCGGTCACACCTGCCACAACGCCAAACTGGGTGGTATCAAGCTGGCAAAAACGGCTGCATAAGTTTTCACTTGGGGTACTGTATAAACTAAAGCCATAACCTGTTTCTTGTTTCCAAGACTCAGTGGCTTGCTTTAAATGACTAATAATGGCGACAGCTTTATCGCGCAATTGAGCATTATCAAACACGTGTTCAGCATTGCTATATAAAGCATTAATGGTTTCGTGAAGACCAATAAACCCTAACGAAATTGATGCTCGGCCATTTTTAAAGATTTCGCTCACATCATCATCAGCATTTAGGCGTACACCACAGGCGCCTTCCATATAAAGGATTGGTGCTACTCGTGCTTTAACGCCAGCTAAACGAGCAATACGCGTTTCTAATGCTTTGCGGGCAATCGATAACCGCTCATCGAGTAATTGATAAAAGCGCTGTTCATCTTTGCCTGCTTCCAACGCTATGCGCGGTAAATTAAGGCTGACGACACCTATATTGTTGCGCCCTTCATGGACCAGTTGGCCATTTTCTTCATATGCTCCTAAAAATGATCGACACCCCATTGGGGTTTTAAACGAACCGGTGACTTTCACTACCTGATCATAATTAAGAATATCAGGGTACATGCGCATGCTTGAACACGTTAAGGCCATCTTTTTAATATCATAATTAGCATCCGTCGCTTTATGATTCACACCATCTTTAATGGCAAACACCAATTTTGGAAAGACTGCTGTTTTGCGATTTTTACCTAAACCCGCCATACGTACTGTTAACATCGATTGCTGAATTAAACGCGACTCCCACGACACGCCTAAACCAAAACCAAAGGTAACAAACGGTGTTTGGCCGTTAGCGGTATGCAAGGTATTCACTTCATATTCAAGTGACTGGAATGCGTCATGACACTCTTTTTCGGTTTGCGTCATGGCATAACCTTCTACGTCTGCCACTTGCCATTTTTTAGCGACGCTAAGGTGCTTTTGGTAACTGATCTGCACAAACTCAGCTAACACTTCGTCGATACGGTTAATCGTTGTGCCACCATAAATATGGCTCGCGACCTGGGCAATAATTTGCGCCGTAACAGCAGTGGCAGTTGATATAGACTTAGGTGGTTCTATTTCAGCATTACCCATTTTAAAACCATGAGTTAACATGCCGGCCAAATCAATTAGCATGCAGTTAAACATCGGGAAAAAAGGTGCATAATCTAAGTCGTGATAGTGAATTTCGCCTTTTTCATGGGCGGCTACCACATCTTTTGGCAGTAAATGGGTTTTAGCATAATGCTTGGCCACAATGCCCGCTAATAAATCACGCTGGGTCGGAATGACTTTGGCATCTTTATTGGCATTTTCATTTAAAATCGCACTATCCGATTGCTCAACTAAACCGCGAATAGCACAATTTAATTTACTCTGGGTTTCGCGGTGTTTATCTCTATCGTGACGGTACTCAATGTAATGACGCGCCACCGACTTAAACGGGCCCGACATCAATAAGTTTTCAACTGCATCTTGTAGTTCGTGAATATCAACTTCGGTCTTCACAGTCATTTGCTGCTCTACCGTCTGCGCTAACTGCTGTGCATATTGATGGTCGGCTATACCTGCAGACTCCATTGCTGCTACAACAGCCTCTTTGATTCGACATCCATCAAACGCAGTTCGGCATCCATCCCTTTTCACTACTACAAGCATACAACCATCCTTTACAAGCACTATATATAGCGCTTTAATACACACACAACACAAGATAGAGTGTATTAGACACATTAACGCTGAGCATTACCTTGATCCAGATCATAATTGTCGGCAGTACTTAACATTGAAAAAACACTTGCTATAAGCGATAGATATTGTAGGAATAACAACTGATTTTGACAGGCTAATACAATGGCAGAAAATCGACATAATTTAACGATTTTGGTGCTTTGCTGAATGGATAACCAGATGTGCAAACACCATAAGTGATGTATTTTGCTGGCTTGAAATGGTGCAAAATGACGATATTAAGTCATTGTTCGAACCTTAAATGGCTAGATCAACAACATAACTAACGTGCTCATTGTATCTAATGACTCGGTCGTTATCGTTAGATAGTTGCGGGTAGATCATTGCGGATAGATAATTGCGGGCAAGTCACTACTAGATAACTACTAGATAATGACTAAATCACCATGGGTTAACTATGAGATAACTACTAGATAACGATGAGAGAGTGAATAATCTTATCAACCACATCAGACTGCGCAGGTTAGACAATACCGTTGCGGGGTAACAACCCAGAATTAATGGAAAACATCTATTAACTAGCAAATATTCACCTAGCGGCGGTTAACGGGCGTATTTATGATAAACACACCACAATATTCGATACCGCTTCAAGGTTACTTTAAGGTTGCTTCGATTAAATGCTTAATATCATTTACGGCTTGCTCACCGGCTTTAATCGCTTCTTTAGCGCGATGAAACTCCATGGTGCCAATGTCACCCACATCCGGCACGATACAAATATCAGGTGGCTCGCCCATTAAACGTGAACGTTTATGGCGTTGTTCTAAAATATCCATCGATTGCGACATCACCGCCAGCATACCCGGATGCGATTTTGAACTCCCCAAAGAAAATTTATCGGTTAAGCCATTCATGTAATCTTTGCCTTTACCCCATAAATCCATAAAGCCAGATTCAAGTTCGCGCTTTTCATCAATAGGTTCAGACTTAGAGGCTTTGCGGCTTTTTACTTGCTCTGGGATTAAGTGCATTTGGCCACGACGATGACCATTTAAATCCACCGCAATAACCACATCAACGCCCATAGATCGAGCCAGTGATACAGGTACAGGGTTCACTACCGCACCGTCTACAACCCAGCGATGCCCTTGCTGTACTGGGGGTAAAAAACCTGGCATTGAACATGAAGCCCTAACAGCATGGCGTAAATCACCTTCTTTAAACCAAATCTCTTGCCCAGAATATAAATCGGTAGCCACTGCAGCAAAGGGACGGTTTAACTGTTCAATATCAATATCGCCAATGCGATTGGCTAACACATCAAATACTTTCTCGCCGCTAATTAGGCCACCTTTACGCCAACCTAAATCCATTAACCCAAGTACATCCCAACTCGAAAACCCACTCACCCAGGTTTCAAGTTCACCCAAATGATTATTGGCATAGGCAGCACCCACTAATGCCCCTACCGAACAACCTGCCACTTTGTCAGGATAAATATCTAACTTGGCTAAACCATTCAATACCCCAATATGTGCCCAACCTTTAGCGGCTCCACTGCCTAGCGCTAATCCCACGGTGAGCTTTGTCATCTTTCGTTCCTTCCATGCTCGGTATTCATTTTTAATACGCCTGCCTGAATCGTCCCATAGTGACGTCTAACTCAGGCAATAATATAAAGCTAAAAAATAGCATAACTAAAGCGACTCTTGTTGGCTATAGCAAGGTGAAACAGCTATAATCGTCGGCTATCATTTTTTAGGGGATTTACCTTTGCAATTTACCGATTTTTCGTTGGACAAGCGCCTGCTTGACAGTCTAAAGCACCTTGGCATTTCTACGCCTACCGATGTTCAAGCGCAAGCACTTCCCATTGCCTTATCAGGTAAAGATTTAATGGCATCGTCTAAAACCGGCTCAGGTAAAACCTTAGCGTTTTTATTGCCCGCAATGCAACGCGTGATATCCACCAGAGCATTGTCGAAAAAAGATCCTCGGGTACTTATCTTGTTACCGACTCGTGAATTAGCCCAGCAAGTTTATGGCCAATTACGTTTATTAGTCGCCAATACCCAATATAAAGCCATTAGCGTGCTCGGCGGTGAGAACTTTAACGATCAAGCCAAAGCATTGGCCAGAGATCCACACTTCATTGTTGCCACACCGGGACGTATTGCGGATCACTTACAGCAACGCCACTTATATTTAAATGGTTTAGAATTACTGGTTCTTGACGAAGCTGACCGTATGCTCGATTTAGGTTTTGCTCCACAGCTCAAAGCCATTAACGATGCAGCTGATCATAAACGTCGTCAAACCTTAATGTTTTCAGCAACGTTAGATCACAACAGTATTGGTGATATTGCGACAACATTACTAAAATCACCGAGCCATGTGTCTATTGGTGAATCTTACACTGAGCATAAAGATATTGAGCAACGTATTATTTTGGTTGATCACTTAGACCATAAACAAGCCTTGTTGCAACATATCTTAAGCCAAGAAACACATAAGCAAGTGATTGTATTTACTGCAACTCGATCAGATACAGACCGTTTAGCCACGCTATTGGCTGCGCAAGGCTTTGCCACCTCGGCACTCAGTGGTGATTTAAAGCAATCTGCTCGTAACCAGATAATGGATCAATTTGCTCGCGGCCAATCGCAGATATTAGTCACTACCGATGTCGCATCGCGCGGTCTTGATTTAATCAACGTATCATTAGTGATTAACTTTGATATGCCAAAGTTTGCTGAAGAGTACGTCCATCGAATCGGCCGTACAGGCCGTGCAGGCGCTAAAGGTGATGCTGTTTCATTTGTAGGCCCTAAAGATTGGGACAGCTTTAAAAAGGTACAACTGTTTTTACGTAAAAACTTTGAGCCGACTGTAATTGAAGGCCTAAAAGCCAAATTTAGCGGCCTCAGAGATAAGCCTCAAGCAGGTAAAGCTGGCACCAGTGCAAAAGCAGATGTCGTCAGTAAACGAGTTAGCGCACCTAAAAAAGCTAAAGCGGCACCAAAGAGTGATAAACGCTTTATTACTGGCGTCGATGTCGGTGATGCGCCAGTGCGCCGTAAAGTTAAGCCTATTGTCATAATCGAAGACGACGGCACAACAGAAGACTAAATGACTCATAAATCGCAGATAATCTCCAGCTAGATGACCAATAAACTGCGATAACAGAATAATGAATGTAGGGTAATACTAAACTGCCCTGCAAAAATGAACGATAACGAGCATGCCAACGGCATTCTCGTATGAATAAACCAGTAAGGATTAACATGAAAATTTGTGGTGTGGAATTAAAAGGCGGCGAAGCCATTATCTGTTTACTGACCTATGAAGGCGAAACCTATAACGTGCCAGCATGTCGTAAAGTTTCATTCAGTATTTCACAATCAGCTAGCACGGACTCAATTCGTGAGTTCGATTTTGCGTTTAAAAAACTAATGAGCGACTATAAAGTCGATGAAATAGCCATTATTGAACGTGAACAAAAAGGTAAGTTTGCCGGCAGTGCCACCAGCTTCAAACTTGAAGCGGTACTCCAATTAATGGACATGCCTGTTTCGCTTATTTCTCCATTGACTATTAAAGAGCAATTAAAGCGTAACCCGCCACAAGTTGACTTTGAATCATTGGATCTAAAACGCGTCCAGCTTAATGCATTTGACGTTGCTTATGTTCAGCATAACCGCCTCATCTTCGGTAAAGTGTAACCCACAGCTTTCACCGTTCTATATTGGCGTTATCGATACCGACTCAGATAGCGGTAACGCCAAAAAATCAGTTGAACTACAGCCATGTCAGATACCAAAACTAAAACACCTAAAGCCCCACCTAAAATGCCGGTCAAGTCGGCAAGCCAATCATTAAAGCCAAAAACAGATCTCAGCCTGTTAGTCACCAGTGCCGACATTAAAAAGCAGCAAAGTGAACAAAGTGCATTACGTTATTTAAATGGTTATCGTCCTGACGTGGTCGAGAAAATCCGCCAACTCGTTGATGCTAATGCCTTAGGCGCCCACTTTTTAACACGCTACCCCAAAATACACGACGTTCGTACAGACAAAGCCTTATACGATATGGCGATAACGTTAAAAAATACCTATATGCGTCAATCGGACCCATTAGCAAAAGTTATTTTTGACGAAAAAATCAGCGTAAGCCACCATGCCCTAGGTTTGCATTCTTATGTCAATCGCCGCCAAGGTAATAAAGTTAAAGCCAAAAATGAAATTCGAATTGCAGCACACTTAAAACACGTTCCGTTTGAGCTATTACAAATGGTAGTAGTGCACGAACTGGCCCACCTGCGTGAAAAAGAACACAACAAAACTTTTTATCAGTTATGCAGCTTTATGCTAGCAGATTACCACCAACTAGAATTTGATATGCGAGTATGGTTAGTAGCAGAAGAAGTCGGACAATCGCCCTACGCGAAGTAATCGATAAGCTTTTGGCCTGCGGCCACTAACGTCGTGGCGCGTCGCCCACACCAGACTAACATAGCAAGGTACACCCTGCACGGGCCAAAAGGTGATCAACAGCAATCCCCTATTGGATCACCCCTGCCGTTCCGGCAACATTTTCCTTTTTAACCAAACAACAGCAGCGAAAAAATTGCGACGGAAATTATCGAGCTTCTGACAGAGTATGTAACCATCTTCGGCCCATCTTGTAAAAAAGAGTGAAAATGCTAACACTTC